>NZ_JAAHHC010000064.1:0-30717 GCF_010672265.1 Moorena sp. SIO3A2 | reverse complement strand
CTTTGTACAAAGATGGCCTTCCTTTGATGAAACGACTAATTCAAGCTCGTTGCTCTATTACTGCTCCTCCTACTCTTCCGATACCTCTCTAAACCTGACCAAACGTCTTTCCAAAAGAGCCACACCCAATTCATTTATGGGGTAGTTTTGAATTTTGAATTGATAATTTTGAATGGTCGCGAAGGGATTGAGTTCTGGATAACGAAGGCTCATGTCGAACTCACGAAACTTAGTTTAAAAACGCTCTATAGACTCAAATTCCGTTGTTTTTCCGGCATTTGCTGCCTCTCCACAAGTCCGGGGTGTCGGAAATACCTTGCCTGGATTGGCTAAACCCTTGGGATTGAATACCTGATTAACCCATTTCATCGTTTCCAAGTCCGTATACGTGAACATATCTGGCATAAAACAGTTCTTATCCGCACCAATCCCATGTTCCCCAGATATACTCCCCCCTGCTTTGACACAGAGTTTGAGGATTTCGCCACCAACATTTTCTACCTCTTCTAATGCCCCAGGCACCTTTTCATCGTACAAGATTAGGGGGTGTAGATTTCCATCACCCGCATGGAATACGTTAGCTATTGTGTACCCAGATTTCTCACTTAATGCCTCAATCTCCCTCAAAACACCCGCTAACTCAGTGCGAGGAATCACCCCATCTTGGACGAAATAATTGGGGCTAATCTTCCCTGCCGCAGCAAAAGCCGCTTTGCGACCTTTCCATAATTTCAGGCGGGTTTCTTCGTCCCTAGCCGTCGTGATATTTCTTGCCCCATTCTGTTTACACAGTTGGGCAACCCGCCGTTTATTAGTATCCACTTCTACCTTTAAGCCATCCAGTTCTACCAGCAATATTGCTCCAGCATCCCTCGGATAACAACCTGTTGCCACTACGTCCTCTACCGCATTGATGCTGAGATTATCCATCATTTCCATGCCCGCAGGAATGATCCCAGCACCAATAATGTCAGTCACTGCAGTACCAGCAGCTTCAATGCTAGTAAAGTCCGCTAGGAGGACACAAATTGATTCTGGTCTCTTGAGGATGCGCAGGGTAATTTCTGTAGCGATCCCCAAGGTGCCTTCGGAACCAACAAATAAGCCGGTTAGGTCGTAACCAGGCATTTCTTGAACTGATCCCCCTACATCCACAATTGAACCGTCCGGAAGAACCAATTTTAACCCCATGACGTGATTAGTGGTCACACCATATTTGAGGCAATGGACACCACCAGAGTTCTCAGCCACATTGCCACCAATGGAACAAATAATTTGACTGGAGGGATCAGGGGCATAATAGAAACCCGCACCACTTACCGCTTGGGTCACCCAGTTGTTGATTAAGCCTGGTTGTACTACAATTCGCTGATTTTCCAGGTCAATGTCCAGGATACCCTTCATTAGGGCAGTGACAATCAACACACCATCTTCTATAGGTAGAGCACCACCGGATAATCCGGTGCCAGCACCCCGTGCCACCCAAGGAATAGAATAGCGATCGCATATCTTAAGCACCTCTGAGACTTGTTCGGTAGTGCGTGGTAGCACTACTACCGCTGGTCGTTGGCGATAGCTGGCCAGACCATCACATTCATAGGTCAACAATTCTTCACGACGTTGAACCACACCATTTTTGCCTACTATCGCCACAAATTTCTTAATGATTGGGGTCCAGTCAGTCTTATGATTCGTCATGTTTCAATAGCGATAGAATAATGTGAACTACCTGACGTTGAAGACTTTCTAGTTTAAGGTGTGTGAACTACCTGATCTTGAAGACTTTCTAGTTTAAGGTGGTCGCTAATCACTTAAGCTAATCCCGTCAGCCGATTTTGATCAAACTTCTCAAAAGCGATGCAGAGGTGCGACCCGTGGCGAATTTAATTCGACGACTGTAAACGCACCATTACGGTCTTGGGGGTTTCCCCCACTCGCTATTGCATCAAGAAAAGGTATTAATTATGAAGTATAACGTTTAATGTCTCCTATTTACCTTAATATTTACCTGGCCTGAAATGGGGTAAATAGTTTCGAACTCAATTGCTCATACCTCCTTCAGACTTCTTAGCCATATACCTTCTGGTGCCTTGAACCTACGGGAAGCTAGGGGGGGGGAACTTAGAACCCCTTCGGCGTATAGTCTACATACTTTAGTTAGAGTTTACCATTCCCAAATAATAGAGTTTACCATTCCCAAATAATTTTAATTTTGTAGTTGTGGATTCCTGCTTTTCATTCTTAACCCTTCATAAATCTGTCCCTACTGGTCAAGATACCTTGGCTGGTGGTATATCTCAAGTCACTATACGTGCTGCTCAATGTGAGGATATCAGCACTGTAGCAGATATTCTTGCAGATAGCTTTCACCCTCAAAAAGGGCTCATCAGCTGGCTTCACCCTCTATTAAGACTGGGTATTTACGAAGATTTGCGCCACAGACTGGGATCTAGTTTACCCCATTACCTGTGTTTAGTCGCCGTCACTACCGTTTCCGGTTCTGCTGGTACCAGTGACATGCTAGCTGGTACTGTAGAGCTAACACTCCGTTCTCGCTATTGCTGGCCAAAGCCCAACTGCCAACATCTTTACCTGTCCAATCTGGCTGTCAGAAAGTCTTGTCGGCGGCAAGGAGTCGGAGAAAATTTGCTCTTGGCTTGTGAGCAAACTGCCCTAGAATGGGGCTTTCAAGACCTCTACTTGCATGTTTTGGAAAACAATTATCAGGCCAGGCAACTTTATCTCAAGAGGGGATATGAACTGCATCGGGTAGAACCAAGCTATACCGGAGGATTGCTTAGGCTTCCCAAACGCCTGCTCTTACACAAGCAGATTAATCCTGCTGGTTTTAGTTCACCGGGTCAGAGTCTGTCTTAGTAGGCTGAATTTCGTCATAATGGAGTTATCAAGCTGACGAATAACACATACATTTGGTGATTTATCACATTGACAAAACAAACAAAATATGTAATACAACATTTTTGTTCAGACTATCTGTAGCAGAGTATCGTTTTTGGTAACAGATCAAAAAGGGGGTTATTGATAAAGCTTTCAAGAAAATTGTTGTTTGAAGACCTCGCCAGGGTCGAAATTTAGTTGATTTGTGTTACGGTCTACTTGTAAATCCCATGAAATCTACGGTACTAAACCACAAAAGTTGCTTTATACCGATAAATTGTAGCTATTGATACCAAATCATCTATAATTTAGTATCTAGCCATACAAAGTTTTGGTGTCTTGAAGCCATTTTGAGGTGTTTTTTGATAACTATAAACTTAGGTTAAACCCAAGTTTATAGTTGGAAATGGTAGTTGAACAAAACTTGACTCTCCCTTTTGTGTATTTTCAAAAATTTACAGCTATTTTAAGGAAAGCGGATCGGGGCTTTTAGCTTGGGTGCTTACCTGCTCTAAGATATTACGCCATATAGTTTCAGATGGAGAGTGAATACCAACACTATTACCAGATAGCTCTTTACCCAAAGGAGGTGGTTGGTCACAACCAGGGTCTCGCCAATCCTCAACCCCTAAGTGGCATGAACCAGGAAAGCCTGAACCTCTGCAAGAATAAGATGAGAGACTCACAGCCATCAGAAATTCTCTCGCAATTTCGGGATAAACAATTGTTAATTGTTAATAGTAGGCGTCGCAATGGCCTAATCATATATAAGCACTACCATGCAGAATTCGCAGGACCAGGTTCGGCTGTAGGAGGAATATTTGATCTTGATTGTCAGGGAGTAGTCCCAGTGGGCAATCTGTCTTTGGTTTCTCCAGAATCAGCTGAAGAGCGACGGCGTGCTTATTTGATTCGGCGGCAATGGATTCGACTGACTAAACAAATTACAGAAGATCCAAGTCCGATAAAACGAACCCAACAGATTCTTGAACAGTTTGAGGGATTTGGTTTTGATGCCAACACTATTGCCCAACTGCCAGATGAAGCCTTTGCTCTGCTGGTAGGGGTTTTGCCCTATACAATCAGGAAGGTACGTAACGCCCCTCACCATGAGCATTAAGTCTGGAATCCTTTGGCTGATGCTGATCGTCTCAATTGATTAGAAAATTTCTAAATTTAGATTTAGATCTCCGGAATCCCCCCAGCTCCGGGTCTCACGAAGCATTATTTAACAGAGTGCAATGATTAGAGCGACTAGCGCTATAGTAGGTAATGGGTAATGGGTAATGGGTAATGGATAAGAGATAATTTTGCCAACCCCCTACCTATCACCATTTACTGTTCACCATGGATTATCCTGGGTGCCATCAGATCAGCCTCTGTAGTTGGCGAATAGAGCAATTTCAGCTATAACAGCCCATAGGGTATTTGGCGGGCTTGTCGAAATAATGGAGATAGTTGATTAGTATCTTACTATCTAAACTATCTAAGGAATTGTCGGTGTTTAGCCACTTGGTTACTATGAATGATTTTGACATACTTAAAAAAACTATCGATCGCCTCAGAAGCGAACGAGATGATCTCAAGAAAGAACTAGATACCTACCGAAGTTATCTGGATAAGCGCTCTACAGATATCAGAGCTTTAATTTATACAGAATTACAACTATTTTCACCCAAAATAGCTGAGGAACTCAGGAAGGAATTTAGAACACAATTTCACCTAGTGATTGGCTTGTTGGTTTTTACTACCCTATTGACCACCGTCAGTGGTTTTGTAGTCATGTCTAGTCTTGTTGATAGTTCTGTAAAAGGACATCTAAAAAATCAAGAAGAACAACTTGATAAACTCAACAAACGTATAAATAATTCTCTATTTGATAACCGAGTTGATCTGCAAGGTCTTCAGCAACAAACTCAAACTATCAAAGCCCAAACTCAAGACTATCAAAAACAAGCTCAGTATCTAAATAGTAAGGTGCAAAGCTTAGATATCAACGCTTCTACTATAGAGAAAAAACTTAATGCTCTTCTAGAATCAGACCCAGTCGCCTTGGGAGATATAGTTGAACGGATCAATAACTTAACTCAAGATAGTAATCAGCTGATTACTATCTCTCGAAGTATCGAAGAAGTGGCTAGTTCACAGATTAGACTGGAGAGTGGAGAAATTTCTGTTAGGGAAGGGAATTTATCAAAGGGTGATGGCAGACGAAGAATATCAGGTGAGCAAAAGTTTAATACCAACTTTGCTTCTGAGCCTGTGGTTTATATTGCTTTAAACGACATCGATAGTGATAATGATGAAAATCTCCGATTAAAAGTTGATGTCACTGATGTCAACCGAGAGGGGTTTCATTATGTATTGGAAACCTGGGGAGACACGCGGGTTTACAGTGCTAATGCAAGTTGGTTTGCCTATGGCAAATAAATCAGATCTAGTCCGGTTTAATACTTACTAATTGAATGCTGTCTGTCAAGGAAAATGGATTCAGCGCTGCATCGCTATTTCCTATTCCCTATTGCCTGGGCGCAGCGCTATAGTTTTTCCACCGACGAATTCGGTCAGGGGAAATAGTTTTGCTTATCCCCTTTCCCTTGGTCTAGCCCTAACGTGAAATCAATAGACTACTGGTTTTCTTCTGGCGTGCCCTTGGTGTTACCCGGAGAAGAATTGTATATAGCGTCTAACTGTTGGCGAGCGTCTTCAACGGTCATTGACCGCATCACTAACAGCGGTTCATTGATAGGGTTGCCACTATCATCAAGCAGTTCCGGGTGCGGTACTGACTTAGCAGGAGATGGATTGGCATTCACTTGATTCCGACCCCATTGGGCGGGTGATTTTCCCGATGCTGAGAAAGAACGCTGGGAATCAAAACTCAAACTTAATAGGTTACGAATTAAATTTCCAATCGCTAAAAATGCTAGAACAGTAAAGGCAATTAGATAAATTAGGTGTAACATCGTATTATCCTCCCGACCGAATAGTTGGTCTTTAACTCCTTGTCTTGCTCAGGGATAAAAAACGGCTTTTTATAGGTGGTTAGTTAACCTTAACAAATGGTAGTCCACTATTTCCTCAATCATTTCCTGAATCTAGGTGCGTCAAGATTAGTCATTCCCTGAGGCCGCTGACTCGGATGCACCGGATGCCAATGATCGCCACCGGATTGCCACTCCCCAACATTCTCTCACTAATTGGTGCCATGGCATCATGGTAGAAAGTTCAACTCCTACTTGACCATCGGTAGCTTTAAAAAGCATTTTAGCTGTATTTACCTCCTGCTGGGCTTGCTTTACCCGCTTTAGTAGGTCAGATTGTTCCTCCGTGCTCAAAAAGGTGATATCTTCAGTTTCTAACAACGAAAGCGATCGCTCAAACCAGTAGTCAAAATCTACTAGTAGCGGTTCCAATATGGTTTTGAGTAACTCCGGTGTTGATGGCTGGGGTTGATCCATGATATTAAAACCGTTTATTTTTTCATAGTCTACCTTAATTATATTTACATTTTTTTACAATTTTTGACATAACCCTTAACACTTGTCGGAGACTACTACTCCGTCAAAATTGAATTGAGGGGTAAGCATATGCGCTACAGATGGTGCTACTTGAGGTGCGGTCAGCCGTCAGCGGTCAGCCGTTAGCAGACTTAACTCAGCATTATTCGAATGGTTACCTGTTTTATTCAAAAGCACCATCTGTAGCTTGGCACAGGCTTCGACCCATCGGACCCATTAGCTGATAGCTGAAAGCTGAAAGCTGAAAGCTGAAAGCTGATAGCTGATAGCTGATAGCTGATAGCTGAATGCTTACATTGAGAGGTAAGCTCAAGTCCGGTTGAATACCCATCATAAAGACGATTGATGGCCAGATGGTTAAATGGGGCAGATTTTGATTAAGGGTAATTATCCTGACATGATCTACAATGGACTTTGGCCAATGAGGCACCCTTGTACTATGCATCGGTGCTATCCATTAAGTACCAAAACCATTAAGCCAACCCGTAACCCCTAACCCCTAACCCCTAACCCCTAACCTTGAACACCTAAGCCCTTGCCCTAACCCTCAAAACTAAATTGAGAGAGCCAAAACTTAGTTAAAAGTTTACGGCACAACACGCTACTATAAGTATGTTGTCAACGTTAGTCAGGTAACCAAATATCTTAAACCGTAATCAGCCTCTGAGCACCGAGAGCTTTTTTAAAAGCTCTCCATAACCGATCAGCCTATTCACAACTGGTAAAAAGCTAACTGACACAACCACATCAGGTAGAAACTATCGATGCTATGCAACGAGCCTTTAAAACCAGGTTAAAGCTAAATAACCATCAGCAGTCAATTATGGCTCAACACGCAGGTTATGCTCGTTGGATTTGGAATTGGGCGTTAAGGATGTGGGACGAAGCCGATAAGGAAGGCTTGAAGCCATCTGCTCACAAATTAAAAAAGTTCTACACCAATCATGTTAAACCTAATTATCTGTGGCAAAAGACTCTTAGTTCCAGGGTTTATCAGTTTGTGTTTCTGCATTTGGGTGAAGCATTTACCCGCTTCTTTAGTGGGTTAGCTGACAAGCCCAAATTCAAAAAGAAAGGCAAAAATGATAGCTTCACCCTGGATAACTGCGGCAAAGTCATGGAATTTTCTGGCACACGGTTGAAACTGCCATTTATCGGTTGGGTTAGTACCTATGAACCACTGCCCCAAGTCCAGACGAAACGATTAACCATCAGCCGAGGGGCTGATCAGTGGTTTATTTCTGTAGCTTACGAGTTTGAGGCTGAACCAACAAAAAAACTTAAGGCTGCAATTGGTGTAGACCTAGGTGTTAAGGAACTCGCAACCATCTCTGATGGTTCTGTGTTCCCAAATCCCAGGCCATACAAACGGGCACAGCGTAAACTGGCTCGACTCCAGCGGCAATTAGCCAGAAAGCAGTTTGGTTCAAACAACCGACAGAAGGCAAAACTTAAGTTAGCCAAGGCATACCAGCGAGTCAGGAACATTCGCCAGGATACCATTCACAAGTTAACCTCATGGCTGACCAAGAATCACGGTGCTGTAGTCCTAGAAGACTTGAATGTATCTGGAATGCTATTGAATCATAAGCTCGCTGGTGCAATTGCTGATTCCGCTTTTTCCGAAATTCGCCGACAAGTTGAGTACAAGTCTCAATGGTATGGTTCTCAAGTTATTTATGCCAACAGATTCTATCCCTCTACAAAGACTTGCTCAGACTGTGGACATGAACAGGGAATGCCTTTGAACGTTCGGGTATTTAACTGTGAAGCTTGCGGGATGGTTAAAGATCGTGATCTTAATGCTGCAATCAATTTAGAACGTCTTGCCGTAGGTTCTACGGTGGAATGCCTGACTGACAGGGTGCTGCCGACAGTCCTGGATGATGCAGGAAGTAAACTTCAAAACGTCACTTAGTGACGTTTTGTGTAAGTTTTATGGAACAGTACTACACCAGAAACATGTACTGCACCAAAAGCTAAGGTTTGTATCATAGAGGGATAGCACAAAATTGGTGTTACGGTCATAGCGCGTTACTCAATTCCATAGAACAGTCACCGATGGTTAACTCAGAACCCTCCGAACAGCCTGAAAAAATTCATTTGCCCCGTACTAGCGAATCCGATACCCTAAAAAGGCTCCGTCATACGACGTCTCATGTGATGGCAATGGCCGTCCAGAAGCTATTTCCGAAGGCTCAGGTGACTATCGGTCCTTGGATTGAAAATGGTTTTTATTATGATTTCGACCAGCCAGAACCGTTTACTGAGCAAGACCTCAAGAAAATCCAAAAGGAAATGGTCAAAATCATTAAGCGGAAGCTTCCGGTAATTCGGGAAGAGGTGCCACGGGAAGAAGCTCAACAGCGGATCAAGGAACTGGGTGAACCCTATAAACTGGAAATTTTAGCAGATTTAGAAGACCCGATCTCGATTTACCACCTGGGGGATCAGTGGTGGGATTTGTGTGCTGGTCCCCATGTAGAAAACACTAGTGAAATCAACCCGAAGGCAATTGAATTGGAAAGTGTGGCTGGGGCTTACTGGCGAGGGGATGCGAGTAATGCTCAACTCCAGCGCATTTATGGTACAGCTTGGGAAAACCCAGAGCAACTACAGGAATATAAGCGCCGTAAGCAAGAAGCCCTGAAACGGGATCACCGTAAGCTGGGTAAGGAACTAGGACTGTTTATCTTTTCTGACCCGGTTGGACCAGGATTACCGCTGTGGACCCCCAAAGGAACGGTTTTGCGTACCCTTTTGGAAGATTTCCTCAAGCAAGAACAGGTTAAACGAGGTTATCTACCAGTGGTGACACCCCATATTGGTCGAGTGGACTTGTTTAAGGTATCCGGTCACTGGCAGAACTATAAAGAGGATATGTTCCCGATGATGGCTGAAGATGAGGAAGCAGCAGCCGCAGAACAAGGGTTTGTCCTAAAACCGATGAATTGCCCCTTCCATATCCAAATTTATAAGAGTGAATTGCGCTCCTACCGGGAGTTGCCCATGCGCTTGGCAGAGTTTGGAACAGTGTATCGCTATGAGCAATCTGGGGAACTGGGGGGGTTGACCAGGGTGCGCGGTTTCACGGTGGATGATTCTCACCTATTTGTGATGCCGGATCAGTTGGATCAGGAATTCCTCAGTGTGGTGGATTTAATCCTCTCAGTGTTCAAAAGTCTGCAAATGAAGAACTTTAAAGCACGGTTGAGTTTCCGTGACCCGGCCTCGGATAAGTATATTGGTTCGGATCAGGCTTGGGAAAAAGCCCAATCAGCAATTCGCCGTGCTGTGGATACCTTGGGCATGGAATCCTTTGAAGCACCAGGGGAAGCGGCATTTTATGGCCCGAAACTGGACTTTATCTTCCAGGATATCCTGGACAGGGAATGGCAGTTAGGAACGGTACAGGTAGATTACAACTTGCCAGAACGATTTGATTTGGAGTATGTGGCAGAAGATGGTACTCGCCAACGCCCGATTATGATTCACCGTGCCCCCTTTGGATCCCTGGAGCGCCTAACTGGCATATTGATTGAACAGTATGGGGGAGACTTCCCCTTCTGGTTAGCACCAGTACAAGCACGATTGTTACCAGTAGGGGATGCACAGTTGCCTTTTGCTCAGGAAGTGGCAGCAAAAATGCGATCGCATGGGATTCGAGCAGAAGTCGATACCAGTGGGGAAAGGCTCGGTAAAGCAATTCGTAATGCCGAAAAGGCTAAAATCCCCGTGATGAGTGTGGTTGGTGCCAAGGAAGTCGAAGCCAATAGTTTGAATATTCGTACCCGTGCCGCTGGGGAGTTGGGCATGATGCCCATAGACCAGGTTGTAGAGAAGATGGAGCAGGCAAATCGGAATCGAGAGAATTTTTAGATTCTCAAGGGAGTAGGGGAAGAGAGTGAAGTGTGGGAGGTGTGGGAAGTGTGGGGAGATGGGGAGATGGGGAGATGGGGAGATGGGGAGATAGGGAGATAGGGAGATGGGGAGATAGGAAATATTTTTATAGGGTTTCTGATATTTATCAGGTACAGTCAATTTTCTTCCCCCCTCAAGATGCAGTTGCTAATGGGACAAACTACAACCGTTGCTGATGGGGAAACCCTCTCAGGTCGGCGCTGCATCTGTTGTGGAAAATTCTTCCCACACTCCCCCCTCTCCCCACACTCCCCTCTCTGCCCACACTCCCGATTCCCGATTCCCGATTCCCGATTCCCTTACCCCAGCCCTATATCTCTCCTCAAAGTATTTTTTACAACAACTTTATTCGTTTAAAGATTTAGTAAATTTTTAGTGAAGTAGCTCAATTACTTCGGATTGATATGTAATACTGTTTTTGGTAGATAAATCAGCCATCCATCTTAACTAGTTTATTGTTCTAATAGCTAGCAATTTAAAGTAGCAAAAGAAAAAACACCTAAGCTCAGGGGAGCACTTGATATCTAGTATTTTCATTTGAGACCTCTACTAGCATTGCTAGAAAAAGCGATGCAGCAATGTAGCTTGCTAGCGCAATAGTTTGCCCAATAGATTGGTTTTGGAAAACCTCCCGGTGCGCTTGACCCGTAATTTAATTCGCCACGGGTCGCACCGCTAGAAGCGAAGGTCACAAGAGGATCCAATAAGTTTTTGGTGCCAAGAAAAATCAGCATTAGCTTTCATGATCGATTTGGTTTTGGTAGATCACCTGGACTCTTGATTAACGACAGAATTCTTAGGGTTGCTGAATTGAAGTATGAATGCGCGATCATCTAGTTTTGTTAAAGCCCCCTGTTAAAGCCCCCGTGAGTCCCCCAACTTTGCGGTGCGACCCAAGGGCGATTTACTCGCCCTAGGAGGCGCGCACCGGGGGGGACTTTGGGAGTTTTGTTCCCCCCAAGCGAGCAATCCCTCGCTTGGGGGGCTAGGGGGGCAAAATCATACCCAGAATCAGCAACGCCAAGGAGATCAACCCAACATCAATAAACTGACACAGGACGATTAAAACTATATGAATATTCCCAACGATCAATTCTGGACTCAATCCGTATTTCCTTCCGGAGGCAATGAAGCCTATGACCGCTTCGGCACTAGCTTAACTGGAGGAGATTTCAATGGTGATCGTCGGGGCGACTTGGCTATAGGCACACCCAACGAAGATGTTGGTGGGGAAACCAACAGAGGTAAAGTCAATGTCCTCCGAGGATCTTCAACAGGCTTAACTAGCTTTGGTAGCCAATTGTGGAACCAGGACAATCTTGCTGGCAGTTCAACTGAAGCTTTCGATCGCTTCGGAGATACCCTGATCTCAGGGGACTTTAATGGGGATGGTTACGATGACTTAGCTGTAGGCACACCTTACGAAGATTGGGGATCGACTACAAATACCGGCATAGTTAACATTATCAATGGTTCTTTCTTTGGTCTGACCAGCACTGGTAACAAATTCTTCACCCAGACAGCCTTTCCTCAGGGGGGTGATGAAGCAGGTGACCGCTTTGGTAGCAGCTTGGCTGCGGGAGATTTTGACGGGGATGGCTATGATGACCTGGCTATCGGTGCTCCTTATGAAGATCTTGATGGGAACAGTGACGTAGGTAAAGTCAATGTCCTCCAAGGATCTTCAACAGGCTTAACTAGCTTTGGTAGCCAATTGTGGGAGCAAAACAATCTTAGTGGTAGTTTTAATGAAGCTTTCGATCGCTTCGGAGAGACCTTAACCTCAGGGGACTTTAATGGGGATGGTTATGATGACTTAGCTATAGGAACGCCTCACGAGGATTTGGGATCGATTAAAGATACTGGCATAGTTAACATTATCAATGGTTCTTTCTTCGGTCTGACGAGCACTGGTAACAAATTCTTCACCCAGACGGCCTTTCCTCAAGGGGGTGATGAAGAAGGTGACCGCTTTGGTAGCAGTTTAGCTGCCGGAGATTTCAACGGGGATGGCTATGATGACCTGGCTATTGGTGCTCCTTATGAAGATTTGTCAAATGGGAATGTAACCGATGGAGGTAAAGTTAATACCCTCTATGGTTCTGTAACAGGCTTGACTACCACTGGTAGCCAATTCTGGTCTCAAGACGATCTCATTGTCAGCAACCCTGAAGCATTTGACCGCTTCGGAACTACCTTAGCTGTGGGCGACTTTAACAACGACGGTTACGATGACTTAGCAGTGGGAAGTCCCTATGAAGATATCGATTCAATCACTGATGCTGGGGCTGTAAACATTATCTACGGTTCCGTCTTTGGCTTGACTACTACTGGTAATCAGTTTTGGAGCCAAGCTAGTTCTGGCGTTAACGATATAGCTGAGGAGTACGATAACTTTGGATCTAGCTTGGCGGTGCAGGACTTCAATGGGGACGGCTACGATGACTTAGCCATAGGAGTTCCTGGTGAAGACCTCGGAAGTATTATCAATTCTGGTGCTACTCAAATCCTCTATGGCTCAGCCAGCGGTCTAGTTGTATAGAGCAGCTTGTTTATAGCAGTATTTAGCTAGGGAACAGCGGATCACCGGAACAGGGAACAGGGAAAAAATCCTGTGTACCTGATTAGACTAAAAAAAGCTATACTCCCGATTCCCGACTCCCGTTCCCCTCCTGGGAGGGGAACGGGGTGGGTTCCGATTCCCGATTCCCGATTCCCGATTCCCCATTCAACAGTTCTGGTAAAACCCCATCACACAATTTGCGATCGCTTTCACTCAAGGTCGGATTATGGTTCAAATAGTCCCTGATCCAATAGCACCCCTTCACCAATAAATCCTTTAAATCAGAGCTTAAATCAGAGGTAGTGGTATGACTCCCCCTGGTAACTATCCCCTGTCCAGGTTTTACACCTAGGACTGTACTGTCATTAATCGGTCCGCCAACGGTTTTGATTTCTGTACCATCGATATTCCAGATTTTAGCAGTACCATCTTCACTGACCGATACCAAAGTTTCACCATCAGCCAGGAAACAGGCATTGCACACAGGAGCAAGATGTCCTTTTAGGGTTTTGAATTCCTTACCATCACGAGTCCAAAGCTTTACCGTCCTATCAGCACTAACTGAAGCAATAATTTGACTGTCAGGACTAAAAACAACACCTCTAACTCCTGCTTGATGTCCTTGTAAGGTAGTGATCAGTTTACCATCCAAACTCCATAATTTCACCGTTTTATCAGCACTAGCGGAAGCCATAATTTCACCATCCCCACTGAATCTCAAACAGACAATTTTTAGACTATGGGCTGGAATCGTATCGATTAAGCTACCATCAAGATGCCAACGTTTAATGGTTTTATCTTCTCCAGCGGAAGCCAGCATTTGACCATCCTGACTGAATCTAATGGTATAGATTTTAGCAATATGACCGTTAAGAGTATTTAAGAGTACTCCCTTATCCTGTCCATACTTATCATCAATCCCCCACAGCTTGATAATTCTGTCATTGCCCGCAGAGGCCAGGATTTTACCATCAGGACTAAAACTTAGACTCCTGATACTCAGACCATGGGCTGGAAAGGTTTGCAGTAAGGCTCCATTAAGATGCCAAATTTTAATGATACCATCCACACTAGCAGTGGCTAATAGTTTTGCTTTAGGACTAAAACTGACACTCCTGACACTAGCTTGATGTCCTGAAAATGTTCTGAGTAATGTGCCTTCTAAATTCCATAGTTTCACTGTTTTATCTTCACTAGCTGAAGCATACTGCTGACCGGTA
Source organism: Moorena sp. SIO3A2 (assembly GCF_010672265.1). Lineage (NCBI taxonomy): Bacteria > Bacillati > Cyanobacteriota > Cyanophyceae > Coleofasciculales > Coleofasciculaceae > Moorena > Moorena sp. SIO3A2. The sequence goes on along the minus strand of NZ_JAAHHC010000064.1, from coordinate 16,594 downwards.
GAATTAAAACAAAAGCCGATAAGTTTACCAGTATGGCTTTGCTGAGTATTCAGTCCAATGCCCTTAAGACTCCAAAGTCTGATAGTTTTATCTACACTAGCAGAAGCCAGTAGCCGTCCATCGGGGCTGAAACTTACCCCACACACAGACCCTTTGTGTCCTCGTAAGGTCTTGAGCTTAATGCCATCAAGGTTATACAGTCGAATTCGATTATCTTTACTTGCTAGTGCTAATAGTTGACCATCGGGACTAAATCTAACCCGATAGACTGGCAAGCCATAATTATCGATGGAGTTGAGTTCTTTGCCATCTATATTCCAGAGTTTAGCGGTACCGTCCCAACTCCCGGAAGCCAGCATCTGACCATCTGGACTAAAGCAGACACTCAAGACACCCCTAGCATGACGATTGAAAATTTTGGGCCAACTACTGTGTAAATTCCAGAGCTTGATAGTGCCATCTTCACTAGCGATCGCAAGGGATTTACCATCAGGACTAAAACTAATCCCAAAGTTAGCAGGACCAAACCTGGTCAGGGTTTTAATCCGAGTACCATTAGGATGCCAGAGCTGGATCGTGCCATCCTTACTAGCAGCAGCAATGGTTTGACCATCGGGACTAAAACTAATGTTGAAAACTTGGTTTTTATGACCTCTGAGAGTTTTCAGTAACCTACCATCCCGTTGCCAGAGTTTGATGGTGCTATCAGCACTAGCAGAGGCAAACATCTCACCATTGGGACTAAAGTTAATGCTAAACACTTGCTCCTTGTGGCCCCGACAGCTTGTCAAAGCTTTCCCATCAATTCCCCAAATCCTGATCGTGCCATCTTCACTAGCAGAGGTAATTAGTTTACCATCAGGACTTAAACAAACACCAAATACTCCCGCATTATGTCCTTCCAAACGATTGCACTCTTGCAAGTTATTGATAATTTCCTGAAGCTGATTGACTTGTTGCTGTTTGATATCAGGAGTAACCTCTGTGGTGAGTAATCGTTTACCAGCTTTTACACTAGCGACCAATGCTCCTAACTGGTCGTGGGAAGATAGTAGAGCTTGAGATAGAGAATTAAGGGCTTTAATTTCTGCAATTTCTGCTCGTCTTCGTTCCTCTTGTTCTTGATGGAGTGCTTGCTTTAGTTCTTCTTTGGTGAGTTTTAACTCCGCTAGGATTTGAGGCTCTTGTCCTTGGCGAATAAATGATACTAAATAATCATGAACTAACTGATAACGATCAGCGGGGTATTCTGGCACTTCAAAGACTAACCCAGAACCCACTAGCACTTCTAATCCTAAATCTAGTTGCTCCTCTTCTAAGTCCAAATCTTCCGCTAATTCAGCCTTAGTCTTTAGGGGCCGCATCCCGTTTTCATCGGTAAGCAAATACAAAACAAGTTTAGTGATTCGTTCGTTCTCTTCACCACAGTCTTTAATAGCTGTTTCTAGGTATCGTTCAACCAGTTTTTCCTTAGGACCTTTGGCTATATAATCTGCTAAGGTGGTAATTTTTTCCGCTTGGAGCTGAGCTCCTACCACTTGCAATTCAATGGGGAGCACCTCATTGGTATCTCCTGCTAAATCCTTAACTAAGGCATCCGTTAGCTTTGGCTCTAGAGAAAATGCCGTGTGTTCAGTTAAGCTTTGAATAACTGATTGAGCTTGCTTTGGGGAAAAGTTACCGAGATAGTAAAGAATTGTTTTATCTAAAATATTGTTGTTGATGACATCTAAGTTAATTAGACGGTTACACTCTAACAAATAATGAATGTCATCTTCTCGAAGGGATAAAATAATTTTAACATAGGGAATATTCAAACAATTCTTCAGGAAGTCATAGAAAACCAGTCGTTGTTTTATGTCTTTGGCAGCAAAGAAAAATTCTTCAAATTGGTCAAAGACTAAAACCACTAGGATATTTTCTTCTGTTATTTTCCAGAATGTCTTGAGAATTGCGCTTGTTGTTTCGAGAGTATTAGCCTGATAGTTAATCAGGTGTTTTTCGGCCAGAGACTTGGCTAAGGCTTTCCCAAATTCCGGAATCCAATCGGTATAAACTTGCTGGAAAACCGTTAAAACCTCACGGGAGCCAATGGTTTTTTGTTTCAAAGTGGGAATTAACCCAGCTTGGACAAGGGAACTTTTACCTACTCCTGATTGACCATAAATTACCGTTAGTTTATGGTCACTACGGCCCATACGTTGCATTAAGCGATTAACATCCCCTTGTCTACCAGAGGCAGCAATGGCTGGGGTCACAGAATTGTGCGGTTCTAGATCAGGTAATGCTGGGTTAGTTACCTGTTGTTTAGGCTGCAATCGACCAGCACCAATAAAGGCTCGAAAATTGTACTGCTGCTCAATCGAGCGTCGTTCTTGTTTAACCCGAAAAGCAGTCAAATAGTTACCTTGTTGGCAGTAGCACTGGCGCAGTTCTTCTAAAATCCGAATGTAAAGCTCTGGATCATACTGGGGTTTGGTTCTGGCTTTGGCCGTTTCCAGAGTTGTCAGACTGTCTTGGATTTTAGCTTGCTGCTGTTGCTGTTGCGATCGCTCAGCCCCACCAAGCGATCGCGCGGCCCCACGATGCGATCGCGCTAGAGACAATAAATACCAACCTTGGTGAAATGAGCGCTCCCAATCACAATCGGTATCGAGTGAGCATGAGGTTGGTGTACAGAATTCAGACAATGCCTCTTCTAAGATTGACAGAGCCTGTTGGGCTAACTGTTGCGCGTTAGTCCAATCAGATTTCCATAAAGCAACTTCTGCTAAAAAGCCATAGGCTCGCGCTAGTCTAAAGGGATTACCATAGGTTTGATGGAGAGTCAAGGCTGTGTTAGCAACCGCCTCCAACTCATCCCACTGTCCCAGTCGTTGCAGTACTTCTGCCCAAGGATTAATAAACTTGGCAACTAAGTCTGGTCGCTGAGCCTGTTCAAAGACCTTAATACATTGCTGATAATACTCTGCGGCATGACCACAAGCCACTTTATGTTCAGCCCGATGTCTCTCACCATAGGTACGCCACCATAATCCTAAATAATACAGTAAGCATCCAATCCGCTCTGATGAGGAGGTGAATGTTTGGGGTTTTCCCTCGGTTGCCCTGGCCTCTGGCTCAATCTGCTGCCAAAGGGCTAAACTACGCTGATAATGTTCCAGAGACTCTTGTGATGACCCATCACCGGCACGACCCAAGACAAATTCTAAACTGGCTTCTAACGGTGGGTCTAATCTGACTTTACGATGGTTTAGCTCATTCTGGGCTGACTTTAACTCGGTGCGGCGAGTCGAACCAATGCCCAAATTCAAGTCATCATTGTCTAGAAATCTACCAGCACCAGAGTTTAATACTTTGCCATAGACCTGATTGACGGTTTGCTCGATAAAATCAATTAACTCATCCGTTGCCATCTCAAAGCCAATGGGAGTAGCAGCCCAACTGGTGAAATCTGGTGCTACTCGTCTGAGCTTGTGTTGGACCTGATCGGTTACCCATAACACCAGGGGGAAGGGGAACGTTTTGCGAAATTCATCCCGTGCATTATTGGTAGAAACCAATAGCCGATCAATATCCTTGACTAATTCCAAATTGTGAACAATCACGGCATTGGGTAGTTCTGAAGTCAGTTCCGCTTGAACATTGCTATAGAGGTTAAGAGCCGATGAGGCCAAAGCCCTGGAGTGAAACTTAATCTGGTAGTGTTCTGTCAGTTGTTGTGTTAATCGCTGCCGCAATGATTGATAATTACAACGGGCTAAAATCAGAGAAAATTGTCCCTGAGAAAATGCGATCGCCCGTGCTAGCATTCTTAATGATTCATTGTTATTGTCATTGAAATCTTTGGGTTGGACGGTCATATTCATTCCAACTGTTGTGCTTCTGCCAAAATCGGATTTACGCCCTGACCATCCCCTCTGCTGATCTTGGTCGCCATGGAGCGCGTTCATGGGGGGGTTTCTACCATGAGTGACTACTGCTAACCCTTAGGGTTCCCTCCCTTGGGCAACGGTTGTGCTTTCCAAGGGTAGCGCGTTCGCGTAGCGTGGCCGAAAGGCCATTGTTTTATGACAAGGGTTTGATAGGGATCTTCATCTTTTACTCGCCTTTGCTGCAACACCTGAAACAGTCATTCCCATTCATCATCGGTAACCGCTGGCACCAGAATCTTCCGTTCCTTTCTGATTACCTTTTCCAAACAACTCCCTCTTGGAAGTGGATATATTATACCACGTTTTTTTGGTTGAAGGTTGAAGGTTGGTTGATTGAAGGTTGGTTGATTGAAGGTTGGTTGGTTGAAGGTTGGTTGATTGAAGGTTGGTTGGTTGAAGGTTGGTTGGTTGAAGGTGGTTTGGTTGAAGGTTGAAGAGGGTTTGCTGGTTTGGTTCTGGGTCGGATTACCATATATAGCAGAAGTCAGAAGTCAGAAGTCATTTGTCAGAAGTCAAACTCTTGCGCTTACAAAGGGTGTGAGACTTTTGTCATGTCCTAACTGCCCTGGCGACTGCTATAGCACTACCCATTCAGATGTTTGACATTCCTAAACTCCGAAACTTAGTCATAGCTTACTTGCGGACTTGCGGACTTGCGGACTTGCGGACTTGCGCGTAGCGCTATATCAGATCATAGCCGTTGCCATGGGATCTGATATGGTAGGCAAGGTTAGAAGAATATAAGTTGTCACCGCAATAGTTTAGGAGTAAAACGATGGCACTAGTTAACTCGACAATGTTGTCCTTAGGTACCAAAGCACCAGAGTTTCAGTTACCGGATGCGGTTTCTGGGGAGACGATTTCCTTAGACACCTTTGCCGGTAAGCAGGGGTTACTGGTCATGTTTATCTGCCGCCATTGTCCTTTTGTTAAACATGTACAGGGAGAATTGGCTAAGCTAGGGAAAGACTATGCCGATGCTAATATCGGTATGGTGGCGATTAGCGCTAATGATGCCGATAATTACCCGGATGATGCTCCCGATAAACTTAAGGAAATGGCTCAGGAGCTGGGATTCACTTTTCCCTTCTGTCATGATCAAAGTCAGGAAACCGCTCAGACCTATACAGCTGCTTGTACCCCAGATTTTTTTGTATTCGATGCTAACCAAGAGCTAGTTTACCGAGGTCAATTGGATGATAGTCGTCCTAGTAATGGGATACCAGTTACCGGTAAGGATTTACGAGCAGCTATTGATGCGGTGCTAGGGTCGCAACCAGTGAATTCTGAGCAAAAGCCTAGTATTGGTTGCAATATTAAGTGGAAACCGGGGAATGAACCGGCTTATTTTGGTGTTTGAGATGTTTCTGAATTGAGAATGAAGAATGAAGAATGAAGAATGTAGAATGTAGAATGTAGAATGTAGAATGTAGAATTAATAATTTATAAGAATGTAGAATGTAGAATGTAGAATGCAGAATTCAGGGTGTTGCTGAATCAAGGAATGAATAGAAGTAGAGTGGGCATCCTGCCCGCCCGAAAATATATTGAAACTGGCAAGATGCCAGTTCCACGCCTGATGCCCATTCCACAGGTGCGACCCAAGGCCGCGAGGGATTGCTCGCGGCCTTGGAGGCGCGCACCTACTCTTAAAATCATTCCATTATTAAGCAACGCCGAATGCCGAATTCTAAATTCTAAATTCTAAATTCTAAATTCTAAATTCTAAATTCTAAATTCTAAATTCTAAATTCTAAATTCTAAATTCTAAATTCTAAATTCTAAATTCTAAATTCTAAATTCTAAATTCTACATTCTACATTCTAAATTCTACATTCTACCTATAGCATTTTCATTTGAGAGAACCAATATGTCCCTCAGCGAACTTTTACCCACGGTTAGTAAACTATCTCATCAAGATAAACTTCGACTCATCCACTTTCTTCTCCTTGCAGTTGCTAAAGAAGAAGGATGTAGCCTAGAATCTGTTGAAGATAGTGATTCTGAAAACGTGCTTCTGAATCAGTTGGCATCAACTGAAGCTGTGTTCTGGTCTCCTCAGGCAGATCACGAGGCAGTTCAAGCCTTGTCAGATCTTCTGGTAGCAGCACAGGAAGCAGCCAATGGTTGATGGTCAACGTTTTTCATTCACAGAGCGAACCGATAGCCTTGGGCGATCGAGCATCATGCCATATTTACCCTTGATTCTCAGTTTGGGGAACCGTTCTCTAGAAGTGATGGCATTGTTGGATACCGGTGCAAGTGTCAATGTTCTGCCTTACGAGATTGGCGTACAGCTAGGGGCAGTCTGGGAGAACCAAACCATCTCCATTCCCTTGAGTGGGAACTTGGCTCAAAGTCAGGCACGAGGATTGGTTATTTCGGGTACAGTTGCTTCGTTTTCGCCTGTTTTGCTGGCATTTGCTTGGACTCAATCCAAAGACGTGCCTGTAATTCTCGGACACATGAACTTTTTCGCGGAATTCAACGTGTGTTTTTATCGGCACCAGTTAGCTTTTGAGGTTTACCCAAGATAAAAACCAATTAATAGTATGACAAAATATAGCATTTTTATTTGAGATGTAAACATAGGATTGATAGAAAAAGCGATACAGCGATGCATCGCTACTCTCGACTCCCATTAACCCCAAGGGCGGGTTACCTCACCGAATTGAGAACTGCTAAAAGATTAGATATTATATTCCTCTGCCCATTTCTTTAGCTCCTCCAGAAATCTGAGGGCTGTTCGACCAAAATCTGTGATTTCATAGGCCACAGCAATGGGCTTGGTACTGATGACGTTACGCTTGACTAAGCCCGTATCCTCCATTTCTCTTAGCCGCTGGGTCACCATTTTTTTGCTAGCTCCGCCGATCTGGCGCGCCAGATCGTTGAATCGCATCGGGCCATCCTTGAGATGCCAAAGAATCGATCCTTTCCATTTGCCACCCAAAATCCTCATTCCACGCTCGATTGGACAGGGGCTGAGACAGGGGTCAATGGCTTTCTTGATGCGATCGCTATCGCTATTGGTTTTGATGTCGATATCGCTATCTGTTTCCATGTCCATGACGGAACTCATTTTTTATACCTGGTCACTAAACGTATACTAGTTGACTATAGTAACTTTAATTTTTACCATGAAGCAATACATGAAGCAATAACTGTACACATTATCTGATGGGGGGAAGTAATAGTCATGAAAACTTTGCTTTTGATTTTGGGCAAAGAGACTAAGGAGTTCGCCAAAGGCCGCTACAATCAAGGTCTTTTCGAGATAGCGGTGGAAATATTGAAAGATCAATACGAGCTACTCACCACTGTTGTGGAAGAAGGCTACAACATCCCAGAGGAGATTGCGAAATTCAAGCAAGCTGATGGGGTAATTTTTCAGTACCCAGTGTATTGGTTCATGATGCCGTCAATCCTGAAGCGTTACATAGACGATGTTTACGCCTATGGTGAGTTTTTCGGGCACAGTGATGGCTCATACGGATCGGGTGGCCTGATGAATGGCAAGAAATTCATGCTGTCTACTACATGGAATGCGCCCGCCGATGTTTTTAATAATCCCAATAGTTTCTTTGAAGGACGCTCACTAGAAGAGGTGCTGCTGCCCATGCGTAAAAGCCATGAGTTTTGTGGCTTCGAGGAATTGCCCCATTTCGCTTGCTACAACGTGATCAAAAATCCACAATTTGAGGCTGACCGAGACCGATACATCAGTCACCTAAAGATGGTGTTTCTTGACTCCGCCCATGATTTAGGTGTTGAAGTAGCCGAGCCTCTGTCTGCTCCGTGCTCCAAAACTCATTAAAACTTACTCAAGCGTCAATATCTCATCCAAAAAAAAATCATGACAAAACAACCTGAGATTCATCTCTACACCGCATCGACTATGAACGGATGGAAGCCGCTGATATTTCTTGAAGAAGCAGAAGTGGACTATGAGATGACCTATATTGACTTTTCCAAAAAAGAACAAAATTCAGACTGGTACAAGTCTCTTAACCCCAATGGGCGCATCCCGACCATCGTTGATCGTGGTAATGACGATTTTGTGGTTTTTGAGTCGGGTGCAATTCTTTGGTATCTAGCCAAGAAATATCAAAAGTTCCTTCCCGAGGGCGAAAAAGCTCGATCCCAAGCACTTCAGTGGCTGATGTTTCAGATGAGTGGCATTGGACCGATTATGGGTCAGGCGATGTACTTTCAGCGGATTGCTGAACCTCAAGGGCATCGTGATGAATTTGCCATCAAGCGCTATGGGACAGAATCACGCAGGCTGCTGGAAGTCTTGGATCAGCAGCTTGAGGGGAAAACTTACATCCTTGGCGATGACTTCACGATTGTAGATATGGCCACTTATCCTTGGGCACGAGCTTATTACTGGGCGAAAGTATCAGTGGATGGGCTGAATAACCTTCAAGCCTGGTTTGACCGTATTGATGCCAGACCTGCAACTCAACGTGCACTAGAGCTCCCCAAACCTTTTCCTGCCTTTTTTGGTAAAGGGGATGTGGCTGCGGCAGAAGCTGCTAATTCCGCACGTTTTCAAAGTGATGTTAAACCATAAGCCATGGATGATGGAAACAAAAATTAACACTCGGGGAAATAAAAATGTGATAACATCCTAGTCGTTGATCAGGCAAGATTGGGCAAAGCAAAATTTTTGTCCAAGGTGTTTGTTTGCCAAAAATGTTGGTAAACAATAAGCACATCCCTTGATTTGATCCCATAAAAGGCTATTTATATATTGTTGACTATTTAAAGTAAACTGTTAAATGTTAACTATGGATTGCCCCGGGATCTTAATTTCTTGGTTAGATAGAGAGAATTATAAAGGGATAAATTCTGTCAAAATTCCCCCGAATAGTTGGGGAAAATTCAGCTCCTATCCTGTTCTCATCTGCCCCCCTCAGTCTAAATCGAGCAATGTTACAGCCCTGCCGATTTTCGGGTGGTAAGGTCGGGAGCAACTGTTGACAGTTAACGGTTAACACTGAACAGTGAAAAAAACTATACACCTTACATCTTCTTTGATTAACACTGAAAAGTAAACCAAACTGTACAGGTCACATCGTCATTAACGTCTTATCAACACCAAAAACTAATGATTCGTTACCGACAAAAGAAAATTAGCATTTTGTTTGGGAGTCTCTTAATCCTTGGGACATGCTGGTTACCTGTCCAAGCTCAACAAAGCACTAATGCACCCAATCAGAAAGCAGTTACAACTGCAGATCCAACTATTCCGATTGAGGAGCTAGAGCTAATGCTCAAGCCCTTGACATTAGATGAGCTGGAGGGTGAAGCTAAAGGGTGGATGTTCTTGCTTAAAACTAAAGTTAAAGAACTCAGCGATGCGGAAATTGCTGTCAAGCGCAAAAATCGAGAGCTTGAACAATCTAAGGAAGCTGTTGATGCCCTAGAAGAGGCCAAAGAAGCTCTTGAGGAAGCGACAGAAACTAAAGAAAAAATAGAGACTGAGGCATCACCATCAGGTCGGGTTGAAGCTAATGACGCGGCGGAAGAAGCAAAGGAAGCTCTCGAAAAAGCTCAGAAGTCAGTAGAAGAAGCGGTCAAAGAAGAAGAAAAGACCCAGCAGGATAAAACCTTGCAGGGGGCAATTGATAAAGCAGTTGAAGGTACGGAAGAGGAGAAAGATAAAGCCAAAACCTCAGACGAGGAAGTTGCTAAGGTTCAAGAGCAGATTGGGACAATTAGCAACAAAGTCGTTACGGATGAACAACAGCAGAAAAAGACTGAACAGGGACTGGAAAAAGCTCAAGAAAAGATAGAAGAAGCGGTCGAGGCCAAGACCGAAGTTAAAAAGCAAGTACTGGTAAACATCACGAAACTGCGGGATGAACGGGCTGGTTTGAGCGAACGCTTTGAGGTGGTACTTGAAGAGCTGGAAACTAAAGGTGGTGATGTCGAGTTGTACAAAAAATACGTCAATGCCATCAGTGGGATTAAGGTTGACGTAACCGACACTCAAGGAACCTGGATTACCATTGTTGGCTGGCTCCAGTCTAAAGAAGGAGGTCAGCGCTGGGCCAATAACATTGGCAAATGTCTAGGAATCATTGCTGGCTTTAGCATCCTCTCGGTGATCTTAAGTACAGTCCTCGAGAAATCTTTGGGGATGTTCCCGAATATCTCAGTTATGCTGGGTCAGTTCTTGGTTACTCTAACCCGCCAAGGATTATTTGTGGTGGGTATTCTTGTAGGGATTACTGCCCTAGAGGTCAGTATTGGACCACTGATCGCTATGATTGGAGCTGCTGGTTTTGTGGTAGCGTTTGCGTTCCAAAGTACCCTCGGTAACTTGGCCAATGGGTTAATGATTTTACTCTATAAACCTTTCGATGTGGGGGATATCATTGAAGTAGCTGGGGTAAAAGGAAAGGTTCAAGATGTCAACTTAATTTGCACTACCATCAAGACTTCTCAAAATAAAATTATTATTGTGCCGAACAACTCAGTCTGGGGTAACGTTATCGAGAATGAAACCATTAGCCCCGTCCGCGCTATCTTTATTACAGTTAGGATCAGCTACGCCAATAGTATTACTGAAGCGATCCAAGTTCTTAAGGATATTGCCAACTCCCATCCTTTAGTATTGGAAGACCCTGGACCTTGGATTGATACCGGTGAATTGGCTGAATATGCTGTTAACATTTGGTTTATGGTATATACTAAAAGAGAGGATTACTGGACAGCCTATTGTGACCTCAGACAAATTATCAAAGAAAGATTTGAAGAAGAGGGAATTGTGATTCCACTGCCGAGCCAGGAAATATACATTAGCGAAACTATGGCTAAGGAAGAGGGCAGTATGGCAAAAAGGTTTAAAGACATGACGTTATCCTAGCTATACCCTTAGGAAAGTTGTACAACTGGCACAGAACGTACCGATAGTTTGCAGCAAAGCTTCTAGCATAACCAATAAAGTTACCACCGGAGAATTTTCAATGCTCAAGACTGACTCTGGTAAAAATCCACTATTGGCTTTGCTACTGCTAGTTCCTGCTGGGAGTATCGGTATAGCAATGGCACTATATATTGCTCCAGGATCATTAGGGCAGGCAATATTCTCATTTTGCAAAGTCTGGTTACTAGCACTGCCTCTTGCTTGGTTTTTCTGGGTGGATCGTGGCAAGTTACGTTTATCCTTGCCGAAGGGACAGGAGTTGTTGACTGGAACTATTTTGGGACTGGTGATGTTTGGGATCATCCTTGGGGCTTATTGGCTTTTTGGTCAGCACTGGATTGATCAGACGGATGTTCAAAGTCAAGCCCAAGAAGCTGGCATAACTAGTGCATACATTTATGTACTCGGGGCGATGTATTGGACTTTTATTAATGCCTTCCTGGAAGAGTATATCTGGCGTTGGTTTGTCTGGAGCAAGTGCCAGATTCTCATCCCCGGACTTGGGTCAGTATTGCTTTGTGCATTGCTGTTTACCCTCCATCACATTATTGCTTTAACCTTTTATACCCAGGATTGGCTGGTGGTCATACTTGGCTCATTAGGGGTGTTCATGGCTGGAGCGGTATGGTCGTGGTGCTATCTAACCTACCGTTCAATCTGGTCTGGTTATGTTAGTCATGTTCTTGCAGATTTAGCGATCGCATTTGTCGGTTGGCAACTCCTATTCGGGTAGCTAAGCTGTTGACTCAGGATAATTATATAGCGTATTTTAAGCTAGTAAGGTACATTTGTTGGCTTTTAGGGAGCAGGGAGCAGGGAGCAGGGAGCATAAATTAGTGAAGTCCGAAGAGGAAAAAGGTAAAATTTTTTGTACCTCATGATGCTAAAAACCGCTATAGCACTACGCCTTCAGATGTTTGACATTACTAAACTCCGAAACTTAGTCATAGCTTACTTCTGACTTCTGACTTCTGACTTCTGACTTCTGACTTCTGCTATATCGCGTACCAGAGGTACAGGTTTCTTGAATTTCAACGGCATACAATCCCGGTAAACCTGCTTCTTCAAGTCGCTCAAAAACCCACTTGGCGATCGCTTCACTAGTAGGATTCTCCAAGCCGGTTGTCTCATTGAGGTAATAATGATCCAAAAAGTTATCCAACAGAGGCTTGAGATAGGTCTTGATATCTCCATAGTCCATTATCATCCCCTGTTTGGAACCCTCCTCAATCAGTTGATTACCTTTGACATAAACTCGCCCCACCCAGCTATGGCCATGTAACCGACTACATTTGCCGTCATGATGGGGAAGGCGATGAGCAGCTTCAAACCGAAACTCCTTGTAAATTAACCATTCTTCCATCATTAATAATTAAGAATTTAGAATTTAGAATTTAGAATTTAGAATTAATAATTAATAATTTAGAATTTATCTTACACTTATTATATAAAAAACTCTATTGAGTTGAAACTAACTATAAGAGGTAATCTATACAAAGATAACAGGTAACAGTCTAAACTAGAGCCGATTGGTCTTGGTTTTTATGATAAATTAAGATTGGTTTTAATGATTGATTTGGAAATCATAATCAAGTTTTAATACAGCCATAAACGATTACCAAAGTTGCTGATATCTATCGCCATTTTAAACATAGCATGAAGTACCATAAAAGCCATGCATCCCTACTCCCTACTCCCTACTCCCCGTGCTATACCATAAACGAAGGAAGCAAGGGGAGTTGATATCACTGATGACTAAGATGCGAACAGAAACCGATAGCATGGGGGAAATCGAAGTTCCTGCTAATCGGTATTGGGGCGCTCAAACTCAGCGATCGCTAAAATATTTCTCGATTGGACAAGACTTTATCCCTCCGGAAGTCATAACAGCGATGGCTATTCTGAAAAAAGCGGCTGCTCTGACTAACTGTGAACTGGGTAAACTACCAGAGGATAAAGCTCAGTTAATCATTGAAGCAGCAACAGAGGTCATCGAAGGCCAGCTAGACGGTAACTTCCCTCTCCGTGTTTGGATGACTGGTAGTGGTACCCAGTGCAACATGAACGTGAACGAGGTGATTGCTAATCGTGCTATTGAACTAGCTGGGGGGGTGATGGGTAGCAAAAAACCCATTCATCCCAATGACCACGTCAATATGTCCCAATCTTCTAATGATACCTTTCCCACGGCCATGCACATCGCGTCAGCGGTAGCGCTTCATGAGGGACTGATGCCCAAAGTCAAGAAAATGCGGGATGCTCTAGAGGAGAAAGCGAAAGCATGGGATAATATAGCAAAAATTGGGCGCACTCACCTTCAAGATGCTGTACCGTTAACCTTGGGTCAAGAGTTTTCCGGTTACGTTGCCCAGCTAGATGCTAATTTAGCACGGATAGACTCTGTGCTTCCTGGCTTATACGAGTTGGCGATTGGTGGAACCGCTGTCGGCACTGGCTTAAATGCTGGCAAGGGGTTTGCTGAAAAGGCTGCTGAGCATATTGCTAAGTTGACCGGCTTGCCCTTTGTGTCTGCTCCTAACAAGTTTGCGGCTCTAGCAGCTCATGATGACATGGTTATGGCTAGCGGTGCCCTGAAAACCCTAGGGTGCTCGTTATTGAAGATTGCTAATGATATCCGTTTCCTAGGGTGTGGACCACGGTGCGGATTTGGAGAACTGAAACTGCCATCCAATGAGCCAGGGTCTTCGATTATGCCAGGGAAAGTTAATCCGACCCAGTGCGAAGCGATGACTATGGCTGCTACTCAGGTGATGGGCTACGATAGTGCGATCGCATTTGCTGGTGCTCAGGGGCACTTTGAGTTGAACACCTTTAAGCCGATGATTGTGTTCAACTTGCTCCAATCTGTCCATCTACTTGCTGACAGCTGCAACAATTTCACTGACTTCCTGCTGAAGGGACTGGAACCGAATCGAGAGAAAATCCAGTATTTCCTGGAACAGTCCCTGATGCTAGTGACTGCTTTGAGTCCAATCATCGGTTACGACAAAGCCGCAGAAGTGGCGCACCATGCTTCTGAGAAGAACCTTACCCTGAAAGCAGCTTGCCTAGAATTAGGCTATGTTTCTGCTACTGAGTTTGACCAGATTGTTGATCCCTATCGGATGGCTTATCCCTTTGATTAGCTTCTTAGGGAGTCGGGAGTAGGGAGTAGGGAGTCGGGAGTCGGGAGAAGATTGTGGGGAGAGGGGGGAGACTTGTAAATGCTATATTGAGCAATTCCCAATGTCTGTGAAACCTTTGAGTATAAACTGATAAGGAAATGTGTAAGTATTCAGCTATCAGCTCTCAGCTCTCAGCTCTCAGCTTTTGAATAAGCGATGCAGAGGTGCGACCCGTGGCGAATTTAATTCGACGACTGTAAGCGCACCTAAGCGGTCTTGGGGGTTTCCCCCACTCGCGCTTTGCATCAAGACAACAAGTAAGCATTGGAATAATGCTGAGTGAAGTCCCAGCATCGTTCGCACAGCGTGGCCATTCGCGTAGCGTGGCCGAAAGGCCAAGGCCAAAGCCTGTGCCAAAAAGCTGTTAGCGTAGCGTGAGCCTAATGCTGACGGCTGACGGCTGTTCGCGTAGCGTGAGCTTTTAGCTCACGGCTGAATGCTTACGATAATATTAGCAATTTTAAAATGTTTGATTTTAATATCCTATGTGATTTCTCCCGTAACCATTGTGTAGCGATCTGTGCCATTTTAGTTCCTGCTAACTTGCTGCTGACCTTGCAAACCATCATCTTTACTGTGATTGGTTATCCCCAAGTTCAGGTGCGGAAAGCTGCTTTAGTTGCGTGCATCCCAGCTTTTGCAATGCTATTCCATGTGTATAGTTGGTTGATGATTGGAGTAGTGATGGCTCCCACCTACATTCTGTTTACTTTAGCAGCTGTCTGCTTAAGTATTAATTTTTGGGCAATAAACTATTATAGTAGATTAGTTTATTCGAGAGAATAGGGAATCGGGAATCGGGAATCGGGAATCGGGAATCGGGAATCGGGAATCGGGAACAGTGCGTAGGGTGCGTTAGGGGCGGACTTGCCCTCATCTTCAACCTTGTAGCCAGCGTTGAGATAGTCCGCCCCGTAACGCACCACTAAGGCAAGAGGCAAGAGGCAAGAGGCAAGAGGCAAAAAATTGGAGTGGTACACAGCTAGTGATTTTAGCTCCCGAAACCTTACGGTGCGCGTTCCCTAGCGCTTTGAAAAAGCGCGGGGTCGCACCGCTACCAGACCTGGGCTAAACCACTACATCTTTATCACTAACCGACTCCCAATTCCCGATTCCCGACTCCCGACTCCCGACTCCCGACTCCCGACTCCCGACTCCCTACTCCCGACTCCCGACTCCCGACTCCCTACTCCCCATCTGGTTCATCTTTACCGTTCATTTGTTGGTTTCGGTTCGAGCCATTCCATCGTAAGGATGCTGTTAAATCATCATCGATGTGGAAAATAGCTTGTACGGGTCCGTAGCGTTCTTGAATTCCTCCCTGAATCCGTTCAGCAATCAGGGAAATGACTCCTGAAAACTCTGGATGCACTACCAAATGCATTTCAACATACATGAAGCGTCCTACAACACCCCGGCACTGAATTTGATCACAGCGAGTGACACCTCCAACTTGATGGGCTATGTGAGCGATCGCTTCTGGATCAATGGGATTTTGTTTGACTAGCAGGGGCAATTGCCAGTTGATAACTTGCCAACAATTTGCCCCGGCAAAGAGCACCAGCACACTACTCAACAGTGGATCCAGCCATAGGAAACCTTGGGAAACGCCCCAAAGCCCACCGAGTACTAGTATAGTTAAGCCCACATCCTGAAGCATTTGAGCCGCCTGAAAGCGTAGGGTAGGACTCCTGACCACTCTAGCTTGGTAAACCATCAGGCAAGACCAACCAAGGCTCATGGCTAATACTGCTCCCAACAGCTGTACTAAGGGTAAACTGAGCCGGACACCAATAGTTAAGGTTCCTCCCTGAATCAGGGTTAGTAACTGCTGAGAGGACAGTAAGCACAAATTTCCCCCAGCAAAGCCAAAAAAGGCAATTAGCACAAAGGTAATCACCGTTTCCCGTTTACCATGACCATAGACTGACAGATCTGGCGAATTGTCAAAGGTAGTGATCATCAGCAAATTGACAAGGGTATTAAAGCAAATTAATAGGGTGAACAGAGATTCCCCCATCAGACTGAGCGATTGGGTAGCCCAAGCTGCTGACACCTTGACTGATAAAACAAACAAGCTGAGCCAGAGGGTAATGAATAAGACCAGACGACTAGTCTGATCGCGGTTTGGTCCTTCGGTCATGGCCTGAAGGTAACAGATGTCGATTACCTTCACATTATCTTGGATTACCCTATTATTTATTTGGGCATCAGGCAATTATGCCATTTTATGGCAGTTCTTAATGGTTTTGGGGAGTCGGGAGTCGGGAGTCGGGGTAAGCGGTCAGCGGTCAGCGGTCAGCGGTCAGTAGTCAGCCGTCAGCCGTCAGCGGTCAGCGGTCAGCCTTTAGCCTTTAGCTGAAAACTGTTCGCGTAGCGTGGGCGTAGCGCTAATCGCTGATAGCTAATCGCTGATAGCTGATAGCTGATAGCTGATAGCTGATAGCTGATAGCTGATAGCTGATAGCTGATAGCTGATAGCTGATAGCTGATAGCTGATAGCTGATAGCTGATAGCTGATAGCTGATAGCTGATAG
>NZ_JAAHHC010000063.1:0-31118 GCF_010672265.1 Moorena sp. SIO3A2 | reverse complement strand
TCGGTAGCAGACACTCTGTTAGCTCAGTATCGAAGCGGGAGTTAGGGAAGGATTTTGAGAGAGCTTGCAGTGCTGTTAGAGCTGGCCACTCTCTCCTGATTCTTGGGGAGGCTGGGGTGGGTAAGGGTGAGTTTGCCCAGGGGCTTTATGAGGAACTGTTGGGGGAATTTTCAGCTGCGATCGCAATCTACAAAGGAAGTGGGAAAAAGTTCTTTCAAGCCTTAGCC
Source organism: Moorena sp. SIO3A2 (assembly GCF_010672265.1). Classification (NCBI taxonomy): domain Bacteria; kingdom Bacillati; phylum Cyanobacteriota; class Cyanophyceae; order Coleofasciculales; family Coleofasciculaceae; genus Moorena; species Moorena sp. SIO3A2. Next base: position 30,891 of record NZ_JAAHHC010000063.1, on the reverse strand, counting down.
TTCCAGCTGGACATTCCTACAGAAAATGATGAGGGTAAGCCCCTCACCATGGACCAGCTGAAAGAGGAGATCGCAGCTAACTGTAATGACAGTACACTGCTAATCTTTCCAGAGGCTAAAAGGCTGACCACTGGGATTAGGTATTGGTTAGAGGACTTAATGGCTAGTGGGGTCAGGGTGGTTTGTCTGGCTGTGGCGAATCCTGGCAGGGACATCTTCTTGGAAATGCTGGAAATTGAGCTAGAACTGCCTTCTGACCAGCGCATCCGGGAGGTGATGCGGTCTGAGGCGAAGCGCCAGGGGTTGAATATTTCGGAATCCCGATTAGCTGAACTCCAGCCACTAGCTGGACGTAACCCGATGGTCGCGAAGAAGGTGGTCAGGAATGAGTTACTTGGGATAAACCAGAATAAGCCAGAGCATACTCAATATGTGGTGATCATGCCCATCATTATCGCTGCTCTGATGAGCTTCGGTATCATCCGGTTCATTGGTATGGGGACTGGAAATAAGTCACTCTACATATTCGGTGGAGTCAGCTTGGTTGCTGGGATGACCCTTAAACAGCTTGGCAGTATCAGAGGTGCAAGAAAGAGGTTGGGACAGTAATTATTATGATGAGCATCACCCACAGCATTATTGCAGCAGCAGGAAGCAGCTTAGTATTGGGAACAGCTGACCCATCGCTGTTGGGCTTGGCTGTAGTTGGTGCCCAGATTCCGGATATTGATACCACTACCAGCACTATCGGGAAAATTTTTTACCCTATCTCCAGCTGGATTGAAGACAGGTTCCCACACCGGAGCGTTACTCACTCCCTGCTGGCCACTGCTGCTATTACTGCTGTGTCGGTGGCTGTGGGGCATTTTGGATTTGGGGATTGGAAGGGTGCGATCGCTCTTCCCTTGGGTCACCTGTTGGCCTGTTTCTCAGATACGTTCACTAAGCAGGGGGTTCAGCTGTTTTGGCCTGAACCTGCTTGGGCGGTATCTGTGAGTAATCCCAGACGACGGATTAAAACTGGGGGTGCTGCTGAGCTGTGGGTGCTAGCTTGTGCCACAGCATTACTAATTACTGGTATCTGGTTAGCCAATGGTGGGGGCATTACAACCAAGGTTACCCAGAGTCTTGGTCTGAGGGATGGTGCGATTACCACTTACAACCAGAACGCTAGCACTAATCATATCTATGCCGAAATTACTGGGGTTTGGGCTAGCGATCGCTCTGATGCCTCTGGCCGCTACTGGATTATCGATACTGCTGGGAGTGAGTTTATCGTCACAGATGGGAGAGGGATATATAAGACCGGGGAACAGATTACTGTGTCTAAGCTCACTACCAATATTGGTCAACCAGCTCAAACCACAGTCATGACTTTAAGCTGGGACGATGAAGACCCCATCCCCCAATTACGGCAGCTGGCAGCACAATACCCTGGTGCTGCGATTTTCGTTAACGGTCAAGTAGCTGTGGATTTCCCCGAAGATGTGAAACCAGCTGCACAGCTTAATCAACTTCAGACCTTAAGCGTCACCGGCTCGACACTAAGGTTTAACTATTGTCCACTGACTACAGCTATCACTAAGTTGAGTGATCAGTACGCTGTGGGAAACCTAAGCGTAAAGATAATCTCACCAGCAGCAGTAGGACTATGGAATGGGTAACTAATTTAATCGGTATTGGTATTGCTGGCACGGCAGCGGTGCTGGTTGCAGCTACTCCAAATCAAGTTTCTGTTGAACCAGTACCTGATGGCATTACCCCGGTTACACAGATTCAACCCACTGCACCAAAGCGCCACCGAATAAACGTAACAGTAACAGCACCAGAGGACATCAAGGTGAAGCAGGGAGATAGGGTGAAAGTAGGGGAAACGCTCTCGGACCGCACTGCTCAACGAAAAACACTGGAAGCGAGACGGAACCAGCTGCAAATCGCTATCAACCAGATGAGTTTACCGTTACCCCCAATGCAAGAACCACCAACACCTTCTTTCAGTGAGGAGGAGGCTGCGATCGCGAAGGCTCGGAATGATTTAGCGTTGGTCGAAAGGGAAATTGAATCAGCTCCACCACTGCGGTTCAAGATGGATTATCTCAATATCATCCACGACCAAGACAAAATCCAGAAACGACAACAATTACAGGAAAAGCGCATTAAAACGCAGATTGCGATTCAATCTGCTATAGCTCGGTTAAATGCTGCTAAAACTCGTTACGAACAACAGATTTACCAGCATTCTCTGAAAATGATGACTTATCAAACTAGTTTGCAGCGGCAACAGTACCAGCTGGCATCTTTGGTGAAGCAATCCCAAGAGGTGGAGAAGGAGCTGGAAGAGTTGAGTATTGTGCGATCTCCCTATGCTGGTCGGGTGAGACGGGTGAAGATTCTCTCACAGACAGACCGGGTGATCACTGCTGAAATTACTCTTGATCTTAGGGATGGTGGTTGATTCTAGGGCAAGGGTATGTTTGTGGTAATGCTGCCTTTGCTCAATAAGTTGAAAATGATCGGACAAGCTACTATTTTCGTTGTCGAATCTCTATCTCCTTTAGGTCATTCGGATCATCATCGAAACAATACTCAGTGTTATAAACTTTTGAAGCGATCGCAGGTAATACCCCATAACAGATTGGTTCTGCGAAGCTACAAGCTCGTTCAAAATCCCACTCCCCACCTCTCGGAAGGCGACCATCGGGAAATTGGACGGTCATCACCCCAATATTGGTATCCGTAGGTACGTTAAACCCATCACCAGCGAGAGCATGTGAGACGCAGTGCTCTCGTATTGATGGACCACCGTATCCACCACTTCCTCCCGTTACTAAGTATCCAACAGAATTAGCAAATGCTGCATGATGATGAAGATTGCTTTCTGGGTGATTCTCTTTACCCCAATTAAGGGCTTTCTCAAGGATTTCTGTGTAGTCCATAGTGGCTAAAGTTTGAGGTTTCCTATGAGTGCGATCGCAGCAGTTTGTAATGGTGCGTTCAGCTTCGCTGCGCCAAAGGCGATTGCTCTCTTATTTTCAATCTATTCAGATTCTACTATGGATAAAACTGGTTGTTAATGATTTTCGTGCGAATGAGGAAACAATGTATTAGAAACTGAGATAGTTTGTTGAGATAGTAATCGGCTGATAAACTACTGGTTGATATTGTTCACATCTCAAATCAAACTGCTATAGTAATCTATCAATTTTCAAGTTCTATTTGGGCAAAGTGTTCCATCAGCATCCGGTGGATAAAGATGTAGCCTCCTCCTACTTTTTGTAAGAAGATGCGATCGGCAGCATAGTCCAGGAAGCGGGCATAGTTCCAAGGGATGTAATTGTTACGGTAGAGGACAAAGCGGAGGAAGAAGTGTTTGATGCAGGTTACGCCACCGATTCGCAACCAAACATATAGTCCAATACTCATTCCCGAAATCAATAAAGAATTTATCAGAATAAACAAAAGAAGAATTGGTGTTTCCGGAGTCAAACCATCCAAGATTGTAATCACCAGCCCCACACCAAAACTCAATAAACCAAACGGCAAAGAAAAAAATAACCAACCTTTACAAGCATTGAAGGCTGACCTCCAAATTCCTTCATTCGGGCTTGTTTTTGTTTTTATTTCTGGTCCAGCAATTATCCCAACACTCAGTCCCATCAAGGGCGTATTAAAAAAATTATGCAATACATCATTCCAAGACCAAGCGAGAGTTTCGACAGTTTTTATTGTTCTTTCTAGCCCAGTTATAAGTCCAACCCCTAACCCAACAATCGGTCCCTCAATTACTCCGAACATAAAGCTTGCGCTCAGTCCAGCAAGAAGCCCGACATTCAATGTAACACCCAAACTGTATATGCATTTTTGACACTTATTATGCAACCAAGTAGGCTGCATTTTTTCAATTAAAAATACTGTCTGCGACTCCTCAACCATCTTCTGAGCCATCCAAATTAGCCAGTACTTTACTTGGCCTTTATTGTATAGTTTATTAGTCTTCCGACGCTTAAACATCTTCTCAATATATGCATCAAAGAGCTGCTTGCGCCGTTCCTCTATTACGTCAGTTCTGGGGAAATCATCAATTGCTACTCCCTGATAAGCTAGAGTCATAATATTGAGCATCAAGGGTGACTGGGCTAACTCTTGTAATACTGTATCTTCTGCAATTAATGTCCTTAATCCCGTTAACTCAGTCCCGACACGATTCAAGTAATGACAAACTTGTTCTAAAGTCAGCAACTTTATATAAACTGCTTTCTGAAAATTGAGACGGTTGGATAGGGCTTGATAGTCTTTAATCCGACTACACACTACCAGTTCAGCACCATACTCTTGATGGAATGTGTTCAAAGCAGCAATACAGTTGTTTCGATAGTCTGCCTTTACTTCATCCAAACCATCAAGTAATAGTAGTAGTTGCTGTTGACTTACCCAAGCTTTTACAATTTTCTTGGGAACTTTATATATAGTGTTCAGTTCCTCTACTAGCCAATCGGTTATCGTCTGCCGTTCCTTTGCCCAAGAGGAGAGGTTTAAAACTACGGGAATAAGCTGATTAGTGTCTTGTTCAGCACGAGCAATTAAATCCCGGGCGAGTTCCAGTAAGGTTGTGGTTTTTCCTGACCCTGGTTCCCCTAAAATTAGTAGGGTTCTTCCTGTACCAATTTGGTCAAAAACATCAATTACTTTAGTACCTTTGGGGACGGGTTGAGGTGAGTCGTCACCGATTTCGAGAATTTCGCTCAAAGGATTAGTAATGGCATCGGGTCTCTCTTCTAATCCCAATTCAATCAGTACCTGGTGATAGAGGGATTTTTCCAAAACGTCTTTGACCCAATAGGTCTTAACTTTACTGAGTAATGCCTGACGGTTGCGGTATTCTTGGCGAGTTAATTGGGTTCCTGGAACAGATTGCTGCGGATTAAAAATATTCCAGATGTTGTTAATCTGGCTGTTCTCCCCTTGAATGGTTTGGTTACTATTTCCCTGAACTGCCCGATTTTTATCTCCCTGAACCGCCCGATTTTTATCTCCCTGGATAGCCCGATTGTTATCACCTTGGATAACTGACATATCCTCACCAACCTGAAAAGCTTCAACCTGATGCTCAGATGAATTGGCATCAGGTTGTTGTGAGTCAGAATTCCGATCAGGTGACTGGCTCATGAGTTAGTTCTAGACACCTATAATGCGTGAAGCAGCAGCAGCACCGAACCAATCTGCCACTTTAAGCAGGATAGGCTTGGCTTTGCCCCAGAGGGTTTTACCTGCATTAGCTTTTCCACTGGCTGTTTCCAGGGTTTCTGCCACAGTTTCCAGGTTAGCGAGTGCCAATTCTTTCTTAGGTTCTTCTTTTTCTGTGGCTTTTTTGGCGGCACCAAGGTACATGGTTGCTTCTTCTTTGATATCCTCTGGTAGCTCTGCCCCTCGTACCAACTTATCCAGCTCTACTAATAACTCAATAACCTGCTCTTTTGTTAGCGGTTCTTCGATTGATGCAGTACCTTGACCTTGGTTTATTTGACTATTGTCACCTTGAATGGATTGGTTACTGTCACCTTGAATACCTTTAATCTTGTCACCTTGAATACCTTGACTATCTTCACCTTGAATGCCTCGGTTATTGCTACCTTGTAGGTTGCTGACCTTACCACCTACGGAACTACCTACAGAAAATCCACCGGGATTGTTTGTCATAATACCTATACTTGTGTGTTTGTTTAGGAGCTAGGACACTGTAATCGCTATATTGTTTATATTACAGAGGTTTTAATTGGGTGAGGTACTTTCGTTATAGGTTTTAGGGAGCAGGGAGTAGGGAGTAGGGAGTAGGGAATAGGGAAGATTGTAACTACTTAATAGATTTCAGAATCTCCTTACAACTCCGCTGGTGCGATCGCCTTTGGCTGCGCGTAGCGCATCGCAGAACTCCTGAACGGTTTCCCCTCATTGGTCTTAACCGTTACATAGGGTAAAAAAGTCGCCTATTGCATCTCTGATGCCTGGATTCACTGGTTCAAAACGAAGGTCTGTATCCCATAAGTTCTCATCGACATCTATCCAAGCAATGGCAATACCGAAATTAAAGTCTTCATCTGGAGTTAAACTTTCTTCAATAGGAGGTTCTCCATACTCCCAATAAACGAATTCTGAATCTGTTCTAATTTCCTCTATCATCTCCCGACTGGTATCAGTTAGCTTACACTGAAACTCGGTATCTTTGAACTCGTCTATGTTATCGACAGTTAATTCAAAAATTTTGTAGATGTCTTCACATCCTGGATACCAATCACAAACGTATGTCATTTTTTTTGGTACAGGAAATCTCATAATTGCTGCCACGAAATTCTCTAAGTCAGTAAATCCAGTAACTGGTCGGTAGCCATTATCTTTATAAAAACTGCCCAGGCGACGCTCTAATTCTGGTTGTTCATTGTTTACTAACCAAATTTTCAGGTCTAACATAAACCGTTCAAAATGACTTCTTGAGGATTTGTACAAGAAAGACATATGATCATCCAAGATTTTAATGCTTTGGCTGTTTATTTCAAAATCTTTAAATTTTACCATTTTGTTCTCAACGGATTATAGCGTAAGACTACACTAGGAAAACTTCAGTCGGGAAAGGATATACTTCACTAATCTTTCCCATTGCTCACTGGATATGCCAGCTTCTTTGAGCTTCTCAGGGGTTATCTCTTCCCCCATCACGAACATCTGGTAGAGGATGACCATGCGATCACAGAACTCCTGAACACTTATCCCCTCATCCTTAAGTTGTTGAAGTATCTCATCCTGATCACTTAACAATAATTTGAACGTCATGTTCTTCCCCCGAGACTTAACTTGAGTTCCGGTGTCATAACCGTTTTTTCCCAATGGATTATTGATTTTGAATCCTTTGCTTTGAGTATTCATACTTATTAAACAAGTTTCATTTGGTGTTGCTGGTAGGCTGCACCGGGCTTGTCCCTGTTTTAGAGAAAATCACCACTATTTTTCTCTAAAACGGAATCAGTCTGGACATGGCACTGGCACGCATTAGCCTTATCCTCAGTATACCATGGTTAGCACTAAAATGCTAGGAAATATTTTTCGAGAAAATGACTTGACATTAGTTTCTATCCTCAGTATACTAAGGATAGAAACGAGAGGAAGCCAAGACCAAAGAGATTCCTCCCGTTGTTAGTCAAACTAGAGACTTAACTCAATATTATGATATACGACCAATCGTTGGACTTCGAGCAAGAATCGAAGATCCGTCAGACTGATGGTTTTGCGGAAGAAACCATGCTCTCTTTCCAGGAGAGGGGATATCAGGATGGCTATTCAGGAAGCTGGAAAGGCCGCTGCGATTACTTCGATCAGTCGAAGCAAGTTTGCCATTCTTCAAAAGTGTGTCGGAAAAACTGCTGGTATATGTCTGGTTTTTCCTCTGGGAAACATGACGCAAAATTCGATAAGCATTGGGCAAAGTTGAACCCTAATTCAAGTACGGAGTTTTGAGAAAATGAATGAAACTAATTCTCAAAATGGGGCAAGCCCAATATTACCTCCAGACCTATCATCTTTGCGAAAGTCTATATATGAGCAGACTACTCGTGGTTGGATGCGAGACTTTCCAGAAATCATGTCTGACTTGTCAGCTCCAATCCCGTTGAAACTTGTTAGTTTCAAACCACTTTATAAAAGCTACCCAGACAGAACTCAAAAGCTGATTGGACGTGCTCCATATCTACGATCATCGACCATATCGTTGATATTAGATTACATTACTCCCGGCTGGAACAAACTTGATGACATAACTATTTCATCCGACATGGTTATTGTCAAGACAAAAATTCAAATCTTGTGCGCTCAAGGGCTTTTTGAACGGGAAGGTTTAGGTTCTGAGCCAACTTCTTCAACTAAATGGGGTGGTCCCATCCCAAAAGCAGCAGCCCAAGCGATGCGCAGAGCAGTGGCTTTATTCGGATTGGGACGGTGTTATTGGGACTCTGAAACGGCACGAGCAACTGTTGCTAGCTATCAGAAAAAATTCGGACTTCCTCCACTTGATGAGTTAAACAAGGAGGCATTCTGATGATGAACTAAGTTCTAACTAATGTAATGCGATCGCACTATCCGCGATCGCGTACACCTAGCAAAAAGTAAAATTAGGAGGTAGTTGTATGAAAGAGCTTGCACGAATAGAGATAGAGCCATTTGTTGAATGGTGTGAATCAAAACACCACATGCTCGAACAGAGCATTTACAGTCAAGATTATAATCGCTTGGTAGTTCCACTTGGTTATAAGTTAGTGAATGTCAAACCACCGAAGTGTGTCAAGGCACATTATGACCCAAGAATGGACAAACTAGCATCAAGATTTTGTCCAGATTGGAAATTGTCACTACTTTGCAAATACGGCAAAGGGGGAGGTGTTAAACCTCACAGAGATACATCAATATACGGCAGGCAAGCTTTTGTAGTAAGCAGCACTGACTATCTATTCATTATTGATGGTTCAGAGTACAATTGTAAGCGTGGAGTTATCTATCAATTTGATTCCAAAAAACTTCATAGCGTGCCACCGTTGGAAGATGAAAGATGGGCATTGATATGGTGGGAACCGTCGAAGCTCTGGAATGAACAATTCCAACAACTGAGTCTTTTCTAACTTCATTGAAGTTAACCCAATAGTAAGCTGCGATCGCGGTACACACCAATAGACAAGTCATCCTAAATTGTAACTAAAATAATACCAAGGATAAACAAGCATGAGTATAATCTCGTTTGCACATAGTGAAATCAAAGAAGGCATAATCGCATTTTTGTCAATAGACATAAAAGAACCTTTATTAACTACTTTATGGAAGCGGATTAATGTAGGTTACAGAAAAAACTATTTATTTGTAAAATATGGATGTAGTTTCTTGTGTAAAGTAACAGATTTGGAGGTTCAGATCTTCCCTGGAGATCATACAGCATACATTCCTGAGTATTATAACAATTATTTTGTGCTTAAAGCGACATGCGAATATCTATCACAATATTACTGTTTGCCCTCCAGAGATATAGGTGTAATTGAATCATGTGATGATTGGAAAACCGAAGGAAACTACTTGGTTGATTATCCAACACTAGCTTGGGAAGATAATTATAACAACATTTTAACTTTAGATTTAAATCACACTTTTCCTGTCAGGGATAATCCTTGTCAGCATCAGCCTCGTCAAAAAATCAAAAGCTGCTATCGCTGTAAATATTATGCAGAAGGAGAACCACTTCTGTGCGCCGTGAATCCATCTTTGTGTTCTAGTATTAATTATTGGGAAAACAACGATTGTATTTACTGGGAAGAAATAAAATAGACTTCTTGCAGTTGTCGGGAACAGGGGACAGGGGACAAGAATTGACGTAAACACTATCAGAAAAATACTTTTGCAAGAGGTCTAATTAATTCCCTACTCCCTACTTCCGCACGGAGCTCCGGGGGTGCCGGGGCGCTGGGAAACCGATCAACCACTTGGCATCACCAGAAACCAGCCCCGTGCATCCCCCGGAGCGGAGTCTTTGCACCCTTCGTAAAATCCCCAAAAGTATTGATTTTTCGTTGATTTTCGTCGTAATCCATGGTATACTGAGGTTAAGACCAAAGAGAAAATAAAGCCATGATTAACTGTTGCATCACAGGACCACGCACAGTCAAACCAGAGCATATCCGAATAATCCAGAACAAGCTAAGCAGCGTATCCCCAGACACCTGGCACATCGGGGACGCCCCTGGGGTAGATACAATAGCCCTACATTTTTTAGAGAAAAAAGACAGGGTGACCACCTACCATGTAACCGGGGAAGAACGGTGGCACTTCGCAGAGCGAAGTACACGGATGATCAAAAACTGCATGAAAAACCCAGGGGAATATAAGCTGTTGGCATTTCCCAACAAACCCTGCCCTGAAGGGGTACAACCAAAACCAACCTTTTATGGGTCTGGCTCAGGAACCTGGGGAACCATAGCTCTCTGTAAATACTATGGTTTTGACATCGACATAACTTTTTTAGAGAAAAATCCGCTGCCCGAATGGCTGAGTAAGCCAACCTACGAACAGCTCTCCCTTTTTTAACAATTTTGCCGACAACTAGGGGCTGGCCGGGGCGGCCAGCCAAAACCAGCCGCCCCGGCCAAAAACCAGAAACCAGCCCCGTGCCCAGCCCCGGCGCAACCCACGACACAACCGAAGCCAGCCGACTGACCCCAACCCAAGACCGAACCGGAGCCAACCCACCTTCGTTACCTCTCCCTCTCCCTCTTCCTCTCCCTCCATTTTTTTAATGGAAAACCCCCCCCTGGAGTTTTTTCGTACGGTTAGGACGGAGTTAGGGAAATTTAGAATAAATTTCACTAACGGAGGTCTAATCGTAGAAAAAATCTCCACACTCCGCCTGGCCGACTAGGCTGTGGTCGCGCGAGGCCATTGGATCTGAGTGTTTTAGAGAAAAAAATTATGCCGAGCGCCGACCCAGCCGGGAACTGCAACACCGATCGGCCAAGTATTTATGCGAAGCCAAGGTATTTATCTAGTTTCCACAGCGCAGCGCGTGTTCGATGGTACTTCACGAATTCGATTTTACCGAAACCCTAGACTTGGTAGCTCACCAAAGGTTTTCTTCCCGTCCATCTTTCCTGTTTGCAATTGTTCCAAAGTACTTTACTGAATACCTGCGATCGCCTTTGGCAGCTCCAAAAGAGCATCGCAATTTGTCAACATTGTCTCAACTAGTTCCAACTGGAAAATAGCTAGCGTAGACCGTCTTCTCTCTTGTTTGCAATTGTACCAAAGTACTTTGTAGCTTTCAGCTTTTAGGGAATTTTGGTATCGTTGATACTGGCATATTCTATTCAAAAAAAAGTAGAGAGATACCTAATGTACCTCTCTACTTCTATTAATCTACAAATACTGGAACTGAAACTATTCCTATATATCTTTCATTATCAATCTCTCGTATCCTTATTTTTACAAAACCTGGTACTACTGTCCACTCACCATTCTCTTTTGTATTAAACTTTAATCCAGTGTCTTCAAGTATATTATCCCAAATTTCCCGAAACTTCATTAATGTCACACCATCTTCAAAGTATACATCTGCTGCATAACCGCTAAAACTGTTTTTACTTCTTCGTACTGTTATCTTATAAGTATTTGCACGATTTCCTGTTAATTTAATGTTCTCTACAGTAAACACTTCTTTATGTAATTTCGTGATTGTATTTCTATGCATTTTCTTCTTCTTCACCGAATTTCAGCTACTTTTAACAAAACGGAGCGTGTCAAGGGCTAGTTGAGGTTGGCGAGGAACGAGCCTAGCGAAACTTGTTCATCCTAGTTGGGATAGATAAATACGGTTCTCGTAGATTTTCTTAGCGAGGAACGAGCTTAGAAAATCAAGAAGAAACCTATTTGTCATCCCAAACTTGGACCCTTGACATGCGTAGTTACAATAGGAAAGCTGAATGAGGCGGGGGTGTGGGGTGTCCCCACATACGGGGTGTGGGGTGTTCCCCACATTACATAAGCCCCAGCTGTTAGGTGCCATCATCTTCGATGTGGCACCGGGACTGATTTGAAATACAGAGAATTATTGAAAAATCTGTGTAATGAACTGTAATAACAGAAAATTATTCTAAATAAAGGTAACGTGATCGCACAAGCTTTCCCCCAAGTTTTGGTTCCCCCTGCCCCTCCATTTGAGACCCCCTCTCAATCGCAAAAGGGGGTTTGGGGGTGTCCCCCATGAAATACGGGGCGTGGGGTGTCCCCACATGAACAGCACAAAATGTCCTTGCGATCGCTATCATTGGCGATGTGTTTACCCTGGGACTACTGTAGTGATTCACCAAAACCACAGGATTGACCTGGTATTGACGCAAGGTACTGGGTTCTGGAAGTGAAGGTGCGATCGCCTTTGGCGGGCTCTTCGAGCCATCGCACAAGCGCGGAAGCTTTCAAGGAAGCCCTAGACCATCCCTTGGTTAACATCTTGATGGCTACCATTGAGGGATGGACAGAAGCTTAGGGGTAAGCTATCAGTTATCATTCCCTGTTCTCTGTTCCTGCTCCACACGCCAGGCAGTTTCCCTCCCAATCTTCCCCGATTTAACAAACAACCAAGACCCTCTCCTGTAGGTATCCTCACCCTTCCTGGTGTGAGGTTTTACCTTTATCAATTCCCTGACCTCCGATGTGGTCAATAACCACCGTTCCTCAGCAGCCAGCTTCAACTGCTGCATGTATTCTATGGGACTCAAGGGCTGCATTCTGTTGATATTGGCTCTCTCAATACCAGAAGCAATGGCATCAATCAACACCTCCAATGATTCCCGTTCTGCGGTCCAAGGACCTGTCCGGTGAACGTCCGGTGAACTGTTCGGTGAACTGTTCGGTGAACTGTCCAGGGAGATACCTTCCTGACTATCTTCCGTAAACCCTTCGGTTAATAATGGCTCAAAATCTTCAAAGGTTCCACCCCTTTCCAAATGGGTGTTTAATCGATCCAATTCCTCCAGTTGTTCACCGGATATAAAGGAGCGAGTCCCCTCTTTGTCGGTCTTGATATTCGCATGTTTCATTCGCTCATAAAGGGCGGTGCGACCTATGCCATATCGGCTTTGTAAATCCTTAACCGGGATTTTGTCTATCTCTTGAGTCATAACCTTTGCTGGATGTTCGCCGGATGTTCACTGAACAGTCTATATCACACTACCTTCGGTGCAAAGGCTTCATCAAGTGGCTTAGTACGGTTCCACCCAGGGAAAGGTTGGTTGTTTTGTCCATAAGTTTTCGGGAGGATTAAGGAAGCGATCGCGGAAAAGTCGAAAAACACTGTTAAGACAATGTACCAATATCAAGACTACAAAAAGCTCCCATTGCCGAACAACTTCCAACTGGAGACCGGAACAGTTAAAGGACACTTTGAAACTGTACTCAAAAAGTGGTTTAACGAGTTTAATAAAGTTTCCTATAGGAATAACGAATTACTGTCCGTTACCACTGAGGTACAGGCAGCTGATATTTTGCTTTGGAAAGCCACCGGGATGGTCAAATGGGTTTCCACATGCTGTGATTTAGACCGACAAGGGGAATGCGAAGAACGAGACGATACTCAACCCATAACCATAGAAACGTCGGTCACAGCAGATTTAAAGGTGATTGATCAATCGCTAGAATTGACAAACTTGCTATTCTTCGAGGAGAGCTACTCTCATGCGATCGCTGATTCAAACTTGTACTTACCAAATCCTGAACCTGATTGTGATTTAGAGCTTTTCTCGTGCTTTCAAGTGGGACAATACAAAAGCGTTGAATGGAAAGAAATGTTTGAGCAGTAAGTGATCACAGTTAATTCGGGAAGATCAAAAAGCGATCGCACTCTAATACCATGCGATCGCATTAAACCCTCAAAAATAACCCCTCCGTGTGTTGCGATGGAGGGGACGGGAGCAGAAGCAGCCCCAAAAGCAGGTATGTGTGCCACGGGGCTGACTTCCCCAGGATATCGCAAAAAACTCCCCGGTCTTGGTCGATGTGTTCACCCTGGGACTACTGTAGTGATTTACCAAAACCAAAAGATTGACCCGGTACCTTGCGTCAGTACTAGGTCAACGGGAGTTCTGGAGGTGGAGGTGCGATCGCCTTTGGCGCAGCTTCGCTGATCGCACTAGGAAAATCTCAGCTTAAAATATCTAAGTGATCGCATTCCCGTAAATCTTTCAAAAATTTATACTCACCCGACCCAAATAAATACAGGATATCTTGAGCGCGAGTCATTGAAACGTAAAGTTCACGTTCAGGCTCGTCAAATTTCACGCCAAACTGCTGTACCCACAAAATAATCACGACTTTGAACTCCAGACCGAGAGAAGACTTGACGGTAATCAGTCTTACTCCTGGATGACGAATGCTGTAATTTCCTTTGTTTTTATTGTCTTTACAGACCCAATAGTAGCCCAAGTCCGACGACTCTAACTGTTGAGTCAGAAAGTTAAACGGTTCCTTTTCCTTTTTACTTTTATATCGATAAATGATAGCAATGTCTTCGGGTTGGTACCCTTCACTGGTGAGTTGCTGAATTTTTGCGATCGCATTTTCAATTTCTGACTTTGGACTCTCACACAAATGCAAGATTGGAGGTTTGCCCTGGCGAACTGCAGCATAGGGTTCAACTAAGGGAAAGACATCATCTTTTTCCTCAATGGAGGATAACTGAACTAAATCCCAAGCAGCGGATAATATTTGCTTAGTGTTGCGATAGTTTTTTTTGAATTTTTTAACTCTGCCCTGTGCCTTAATTCCAACTGACTTCCAAGTAAATTTTTGACGCTTGTAGATACTTTGAACTTTATCTGAAACGATAAGCAAATCGCCATTTTCTGGGTCTTTTAGTGCCTGTTTACAACACGTAAACCAATTTGGATAAAAGGTGTGAGCTTCATCAACAAGTACAGCATCCCATTTTTCTTCTATAGTGAGGTCTGATAGGGCTTCCAAAAGGCTATTACCTAACATTAGGTTATATTCTTCTGAGTCATCATCATGATTGTACATGGGTAATCGACCCATGTTTTTTTTAGCCCAAGCGTTGAAGTGTAGAACTTGAATTCGTTGTTGATATAAAGGATTATCTTCTTCTTCGATAAGCGATCGCAAGTAGGCTGCTAATGTGATGTTATAACACAGAATCAAAATTCGTTTATCGAAGAGTTCTTCGGCAATAAACTTAGCGCGACTAAGTAGGATTATAGTTTTACCTGACCCCACTACGCCACAGAACAATCGATGACCATGACCAAGAGAACGAGCCAACTGTTCCTGTTTATTATCCAGCGTTTTGATTTTAGTTGCATCGGATTTGAGAGAAAATCCAGACGGCACACTTTTAATTGTTGCAGCTTCTTTTCTAATAATAACTTCAGGATGAATGATTCCCCTGATAGTGTTAATTTGGTCGTCTTCCAAACCCATAAACTTAAACCGAACAGTGAACATCTCCTCTAATCGCTTTATCAAAACCTGTTCACCGATCTCATCCCATTTGAGCAATTCATCTTTGTAGACAACTTGAGGCTTTTCCAGAATTGAGTAGATTTTGTTTTCTTTCGCTTTGGCTTCAGAGATATTAGTCATTATCACTCCGAATCCAATAGGAAAGGCCAACTTTCCTTGATAGTCCTCGTCATCTTGACAGAGAATTGAGGAACTTTTAAGTTTATTAAGTAATACATCCCGGTAATCCTTGCCCTGTCTCAATGGGGATTGTTGAGTTTCAATCCGTTTATCACTTCTTTGAATTCTAAAGTCTTGATGACTTGCGTATTGAATTTGGCTAGCTTTCCAACCTTTTACCTCTAGTATTAATAGTCCCAATGTCGGGCCGAGAATTATGAAATCGGGGTAGCGTCTGTTCATGTTGGGTTCATACCATACATGAAAATCATCGGGGAGTTCATCTCTAAGGATTTTGAAGAGTCGTTTTTCTCCACTGCTTGCTTTTGAGGGGATTGCATCTGGAACAATTAATGCCATTAATGGATTCCTTAAAATTTAGGCTTCTGTTGCCAACATAGGTAATAAATTGGCAAAGGTTAACAGTAAAGATATGGATTTTATAATATCTCTGTCTTAGAAATTACATTAAATCTGGTTTTCATACCCCTTTCTAGAGATAAGTTCAACTGCCAGGGTTAACCAGAGACAGTGACGTTTTTTCTCTAAAACAGAATCGCTCCGTCTTAGACCACCCGTTTTTTCTCTAAAACAGAACCACTCCGTCTTAAAGCACCTACAACACTAATCAGCACAGGTCAATACTCTTCCCCAAGACCTTCTCAACTATATAGACATAGTCCTTGCCCTCCCTTTGGGCAGCCTTCACCAAAGGGAGCTTTGAGTGTTTAACCCCAAAGTTTTTACTTTGCCAGCCCTTCTTCGGGTTTACCAGAACCTTGATATTGATTCCCCAATACCAATCAGAGTCAAGCGTGCGATCGCCCTCCACCAGCGGATAGGTTCGCATAACACCATCTTTCCCCCGGCGGTTACTAGTGAACTTGTACAATGTCCCGTGCTGCTTAGACGCATTTGGAAGGCGGCAGCATAAGCGGTCTTCTATAGTTAGTCCAAGCAGCTTCACCTGCTTAAACGGAATTCTGCTGTACTGATCAGCTCCATGCCACCATTCAACGTCTACATAAAAAGTATTTCCCGGAACAGCTCGGATTACTGTCCCTATACGGCCATCTTTGGAAGCAACCAATTGACCAATGGCATGTTCATGGCAATAGTCAACAATAGAGAGTTGTTTATGCTCCTCGATGGACAGCTTTTTTAGAGAAATATCCGTAGCACTATAGTCATTCCCAGGATTTTTTAGAGAAATATCCGTAGCGCTATACCCAGTCCCATCTCTGGTACCAGACCCACTTTGCCGCAGAGAGGGCGAGGGCTGCTTGGGGGACTGATACTGTTTGGCCGATAAGCCTCCTAGCTTCGTTCCTTCCTTTTTGGTTGTAGGGGGCGTGGAGACAAACATCTCCGGTTCCAGATAATCCGGCGGGAAGCCGTGTAGCAATAGCATCGCCTGAACGCTCAATTGTGAGCCATTCGGCAGAAGCCCCGAACTCTTCCACCAGCGTTCGCACTTGGTATTGCCAGCGCCCCTGCCTGATATTCCACGCCCTGTCAGGAGCGTAGGACAGAGAAAAGATTCGGACTCTGCGATAGCTGCCGCCGATCTGGTGGCAGCCAAAGATAATTGGATCCAAGACTTCGTATCCAATCCCTGATACTTTCTCAACCCATGTCTCATATCCCCGGTAGATGAATCCTTCGGGTTGCTCAAGAAGGACCATCGAGGGTCGTCCTTCTTCAACACATCTGATGAATTCTGTATATAGGGAGGACTCGGGATGGTCAAGCCCAGTTTTGTCGCCAGCGGATGATGTCCCAGAACAGGGGAACCCCCCAACCATGAAATCATACTCACCCGGCTTGGGGTGGAAACTCCTGATATCCCCGAAAAGGGGATGGGAGAAGTTCCGCTCAAGGACCTTGATAGCGGAAGGGTCATTTTCCACGGATCCTTCCCACAAGAATCCCCCAATCTGTTCGGCAGCATAGGGGAATCCGCCAATGCCTTCAAACAAACCGATAGTTCTGATTTCACTGAATCCATACATTGGTCTTGATGGTATTGCGTACACGAGCCTCCTCGCTCTAATTCTTCCCCAGTGCTAATGTCTGTCTCACATGGATTCAGATCAGAATCAGGATTGACCTCATACTGCTTGAGATCAAAAAGTTCATATTGCTTATATCGCTTTCGCTTGTATTGTCGTGACCTTCCTTTCTTGAATTTCTGATCCAAATCCATCTGATATGGATTTACTTGAGAATCAGGACTTGTCTGATATTGAGATAAATCGAAAAACTCACATTGCTGATATTGCTTTGGCTTTTGCGTACGCGACCTAAGAGCCTCAAATTCCTCTATGTTTCCGTCCAAATCCCTCTGATGTGGATTTACCCCAGAACTAGGATTTACCCCATATTGAGATAAATCAAAAAGTTGATATTGCATTGTCAATTCCTCCCTACTCCTGCTCTGGATTTGTAGGGAAGCCTGATGGCGGCAAGTACTTTTGTACTAGATTATTGAGTAGTGATTGTTGATAATGTCTGCGGTACTCAGTGAAGTTTTCTGTGGATATCTCAATAAAGCTTTTTGCTGGGATCCAATTCACCTGATCTGGGTTACCCGATGGCTGAGATGGCTGATACTCCGAGTTATCCTGGGGTGGTTGATACTCAGGGTTATCGCACTTCATAGCAATGTACCAGGGCAATATTTGCCCGTTAGTGTACATTACTGTCCATTCTTTGGTAGACCCAGAAGTAAAACGATAAGTTTTAACCTCTGGGTTGTTATTACACCACTCAACAAAACCAGGGGGTGGGGATGGAATTGGATCCTCCTTGACCTGTCCATTAGCCTCAAAGTGCTCATCAACCCCGTCCTTCAGAGACTGAATGAATAGCCCGGTTGGGTTTTTTGCCCACCCTTTCCTTACCGCCTCCTTTACCCGATCTAAGGCGTAGCCAATGTTTGCATAGAAATTGATCATGTACTTCATCACAGCAGCTGGCTTGATCTGAAGCCTCCTCAGCTCTATCTCTGCTGCTGCGATCGCGTAGCGTGGCTCATGGGCGGCGGAACTTACTTCCAGCTCCTCTTTTATATCTTCATTATCATTATCACAAGAGAGGGGAACAACTTCTACCCCTTGGTTTCTTTCTTCTTGGTCTTGATCATTTTTTTCTTCAACACACGGGTGGGTGGGTGGGTGACATGTAGAGTTTTCTATGGAAGGTACTCTTTTATATGATTCAGGCAAAATGTCCGAATCGATACTACCCGGTTTGGCCGAATCGATTTGACCAAAATACTCAAGGATCTTGATGTCCTTGACCTTCTTCTTTAGTTCTGAATAGTTAACTGAGTACCAGTTCACCTGGTAGTATGTCCCGGCAGACAAACGCTTAATGTAGACTAAACCTTTTTCCCGGAGGCTTCTAATAGCCCTGTTGATGGTCTTCTCAGAAACTTTTATCCGTTCTGCCCACTTCTCATAAGTTCTGTAGAACCATCTTTTTCCCTCTATTACATGGTTAAATATCCCAGTCCAGTAGTGAATTTCCTGCAACATGAAAGCTTCCACCTTCCCCACTTCATCTGCAAGTTCTGGTAGAAAAATCAGAGGTCTTTCGTCCGATAGAAGTTTTATCGAACTTTTTGTAGTACAATTCGACATAAGATTTTATTGATCTGTATTTGTCACCCCGTCCTTTCTTCAACAAAAAAGTTTGAGGATGGGGTTTTATTCTGTTTGAAATTTAGATGTGATAATTATATTCCATAAAGCAAGTAAATAAGACAAGTTTAAGATATTTCTTAGTAAACTTAGTTTTTTATTAACAACTATACATGGGGCAGGGTTAGGGGTAAGGGTCATTTTATTGCTTTCAGGGGAATAGGAGATTTAGGGGCTACGGGGTAGTTCTGGTGGATCTGGTTGCGATCGCCTTTGGCGCATCCTGAAGGGACGATCACGAATACTTACTCTGTCTGATATTGGCCAGAAACTTCCCTATGGACAAGATCAATTCGGGCAAAAGACCCATCAACTTCCTGTGTTAGATCTGAATCGTAGTTAAACACTACTCCAAAATCTACACCAAGAGCTGCCTCCAGTCGTCTTAACGTGTCTTCTGGGATACAGGTCACTGTCCCGGTTAATATCGAATAGATGCTAGCCCTTGGTATGCCAGATGCTTTAGAAACCTTTGTAATTCCTCCTTTTACCGATGTAACTAATACCCCTTGAATCATTACCTGCTTGGAACTCCTTCAGGCGATGCGCTATGCCAAGTATGGAAGGGTAAGGGAGGGAAGGATAGGACGGTTTATTTACCGGAAGGTGCGATCGCGTTTGTTGATGATTGGTTGAGCACGAGGGGTAATCAACCAGGGGCGCTCTTGTGCCCAATACAGAAAGGTGGACAGATACAGTACAGAAAAATGACCCCCCAGGCCGTGTTATTGATTTTGCAGAAGCGGGCTAAAGAAGCTGGGGTAGAGTCCTTTTCTCCCCATGATTTTCGCAGAACCTTTTGCTCTGATTTGCTCGATGCTGGGATTGATATTGTGACGGTACAAAAGTTAGCAGGTCATGCTTCCCCTGTGACTACGGCTAAGTACGACCGGCGGGGTGAGGAGGTGAAACGGAGGGCGGTGCAGAAGTTGGGGTTTTAGTAGGGGGGGTGAAAGTTACAATACTTCCTGAGGTGTGATCTACTGAAAGAGACGTATTTCGCGTGGACATGCAGCAAGCGTGAAACGGGGAAGAGACAGAACTACAACAGAACTACATAAATTCCGCTAATTCCCGCTGGGGACATCTTATCAAAGGTAATCCAACTAAAACCATTGCCACACAGAGCTTACAGCTGAAGTTCCCCCGTTCATTTGTACTACTATGCTAGTTAAAAGCTCTCCCCATAAGGGATATAGCGATTGAGCAAAAAAATTGTGTACCCATGTTGGTTCTTGAAGTATGTCTGCAATTGGAATATAATCCAACTATAGGCACTGGTAGCATTTTTATTTGAGAACCAAATCGCTCAAACGCCCTTCAGATAAACGTTGTGAGCATTCTCAATAAAACTGTACCCAGTAGCAATAAGTACCGACAAGCCTAGGAACGCTACAGAGCTTGGGATTGAGGTTTCGAGTAGTTCAAACTTTGGGGGAACTTCAGTTACAGGCTAATTTTTACCCCCTCAGTGGCATAACTTAGCCGTGATTATCGGTTAAGGTCGAAATTAAAAGGGAGCATTTAGGACGACGGATTAAGATATCGGGAGTGCAATGGGCACAAGACAATGTCCCGCAGGTGCGTGAGCCATCGTTGTGCTTATCTGAATGGGTAATTCTCTGTTAGGAGTCTCGCAAAACTGGGATGCACTCCATGGCACTTTATGGTAGCTTCCCTAGCATTACGCCAGAAAGTCGTTCGCGCTATGTCCTGCCGAAGTCTGAGCAGTTGTTTACTGAATGGCTAGAAACTGAGCAATCAAAATCCGCTTTTGCCGTGATCGCTTAAATTATTCTCAATAAGCAAGGCTTAATACGATTACTTGAGGCTTTATTGAGATTGAGACGTTTTTATTGACAAAATGCGTTTACCCTGCTTCAGTATCACGTAAACTTTCAAGGTTTTTGCGAACTATTTTGGTGTCAGGATGCTCATTACCTAAGAGCTTTTTCCTCAATTCAAGTGCTTCGAGATAGAGAACTTCGGCTTCATCATACCTACCTTGTGAATAGTAGAGTAATGCCAAATTATTGATGCTACTAGCCACATCGGGATGTTCATTTCCGAAGAGCTTTTTTCTCAATTCAAGTGCTTCGAGATAGAGAGGTTCTGCTTCCTCATACTTACCTTGTGAATAGTAGAGTAATGCCAACTCATTGATGCTAATAGCCACATGCGGATGCTCATTACCTAAGAGCTTTTTTCTCATCTCAAGTGCTTGGAGACAGAGAATTTCCATTTCATCATACCTACCTTGTGATGAGTATAGTCTTGCTAGATTGTTGATGATAGTAGCAACATCCGGATGCTCATTACCTAAGAGCTTTTTCATCAATTCAAGTGCTTCGAGATAGAGAGGTTCTGCTTCTTCATACCTACCTTGTAAATCGTAGAGATATGCCAGATTGCTGAAGTTAGCAGCCATATACGGCTGCTCATTACCTAAGATTTTTTTACTCAATTCAAGTGCTTCGAGATAGAGAGGTTCTGCTTCTTCATACCTACCTTGTGATGAGTATAGTTTTGCTAGATTGTTGATGATAATAGCTACATCCGGATGCTCATTATCTAAGAACTTTTTACTCAATTCAAGTGCTTCGAGATAGAGAGGTTCTGCTTCCTCATACCTACCTTGTGACTCGTAGAGTCCTGCCAGATTACTGATGCTACTAGCCACATCCGGATGCTCATTACCTAGACGATTTTTTGTCTCCAAACAACAATCTTCATACCACTTAACTGCTTGAATATAAGCTCCTTGCCCCCCATAAAAACGACCTAAACCTAAAAAAGACCAGATTAAATCTTCATCTTTTAACCACTTTTTTTGAGCTGTTGCTGCTTCTGTTAGGTGAGGAATAATTGGAGTGGCTTTGGCAATATCTCGCTGAGTTGGTGTATGGGGAATTTGCTGTGCCTCTGTCACCATCACTTGACAAAACCTTCCCTTCAGTTCGTCGGATTCTACTAATTTTTCCAGCTTGCTGCTGAAAAATTCTCGAATTAACTGATGTAGTTGGTAGCTGCCTTGACCACGCCGTTCTAATAGACTAAGACTCAACAAAGCCTCATCTCTTAGGTCTTCCAAATCTTCCTGGTCTTGCTCCGGTAAGCACTTTTCCACTAATTCCCAATGAATAGGGGCTAAAGCCAATATACTCAGTAAACATCCTAACTGTTGGGCTTGTTCGTCAAGTTCAAGCCAACTCAACTCAAAAGCGGCAGCTACTCCCCTTGAGGCTGTCATATCTCCAGAACGTTGCTGCAATGAGCGGTGTTCCAATCCCAATTTTTGCCGCATTTGAGCCACAGACCAATCTTCTTTGCGTTTCAAATATCGCCCTACTAACTCTAATCCCAAGGGCAAATATCCCAATTCCTCACAAAGCTGTTTTGCTTCGTTGAGTTCCCTTTCGATACGCTCTTGTCCAACAAATGATACCAACAACTCTAAGGAGGCGTCCTCCGACAGAACCTCTAAGTTCAGTTGCTCAAATGACTCTCCTAACCATTTCCGCCTCGTGGTAATCAGTACCTTGAACCGTGATTCTGCTGGAGGTAAATAAGATTTTACCTCTTGGTAGTCCCGAACATCATCCAGCACCACCAGCACTCCCCCTTCTTCCCAGTGTCGCCAGCAGTAAGCAACTTGTTCTGGTAATTTTAATCCCTCTGGTATCTGCACATCCAACTGGACTTTGGCAAAGCTGACAATTTGTGTTCCTATCTCAGCTTCTGCTGCTTGTAACCAGCACAAACCACCAGGGTATGTTCCTTGCTGTTCATGATGCAGAGCGTATTGCAGTGCTAGTTCCGTTTTCCCCACCCCTCCCATACCGGAGAGCGCACAAATGGCAACTCGCTCTGTTGCCTGCAACTTTTGATGTAGGCTTGAGAGAGTTTCACTGCGTCCCACAAAATTAATCACACCGCTATGTGGCAGATTGTGGGGTGTTCCTGTAGGGGGATTTAACTTTGTCCGCTCCCGTTCGGACGACTCCAGTCAAATGCTAATATTCTGATTTTCGATCTTTATTGAAGCGTTTTCGCCTTGAGCCAAATTAACAACTTTTTCTATGGTGTTGATGAAAGTCTGCGTATTTGACTCTTGAGACTTAATCGCCTCTATAACCTTTTGCATAGTTGATGCCAGTTGCGAGTTTTCTTTAACCGTCGCTTCTATCGCTTGCACTACTTCAGCAATTTCTGGCTCTCTCTCGGCTACTGCCTTTACCTCTAGCACTGCTTGACCGAAATTTAGCGGTTCTTCCTTTACTTGCTCAATAGCTGTGACTGTTTCAGGTGATTTTCCTCTGAGACATTGGAGTAATGTTTCTCCTTGGTCAAATAGCTTCTCTCCAAATTTTTCTCCAGTCTTTTCCCAGGCTTTTGTCAGAAACGGTACAGCCAAGACAGCAACAGCAATTTCCAGAGGTTCCATCAGTACTCTTCACCACCAGCACAATGACGACTTAGCTCCATCATAGCCAGTAAGTTTCAATGGTGTAAGTAATCTTTCTGTAATTTGACCTCCTAGCAGAATAATCATGCGATCGCTTTATCCCTGTCTTGCCCAGAGAGAAAGCCACGTCAGTTTTCCAATTCAGAATTGCAAGGCATCAGAAGATGGGCTATAAAATTACTATTTCTGTTAAGGGGGATTATCGGCACTACAAATCCCGAAAAATTACGCCTACGAATTGACCTAGTTCCTATCTTGTGTCGGTATTGGCGGGAAATGTTTTTGTGTGTTCCATAGCTTGGCAATCATCGATGCTGCTGGTTTCCCTCCATGCGGAACGGATTTGGTACATCACAGCTTTTCAGTGGTCCAGATTCTCCCTGAAATCCCTGCATCCATGGAAGCGATCGCGTCTGGGATTTGGTCGGAAGTTTTCCTGTTGATTACCTGGAAGCCTGACGGTACAAGACTTCCAGGTAACCTGGGATACCCCCTCCAGCTGGCAACACATTCAGCTCAGCTGAAACCCCCTCCACTAAAGCTTTTGGTGAACTAGCTGCAAATCTTCGGACAGCTTAAGTCTGATCGAAATTCACCGAGCCATAAGGGTTTCAACATGAAGCTTCCTAGTTATGTTTGCCCACTTTTTTCCTTGTCTTCTTCGTTTTCCGGAAAAATAGGTAGAGTTAAAGTACACGTCCAGTACAAATGAGGTACTTTAACCATGCGATTAGTAACACCCAAGGAAGCCTGTAAAATTCTTGAGGTGCCCATGTCAATGCTTGAAAAGATGGAACAGACAGGGTTGATCAAAATGCGCAAAACTCAAAACGGAGTCCGCAGGTTTGACATTGATTCGCTGCCAGGGAGTCTCAAAAAGTTGGTCAATCCTGAAAGACTTCCGGAAAACAAGAAGGTAAACGGTCTTGTCAAACCAAAAGAAGCAGCTATAGCCCTAGGGGTGACTGATCGGACATTAAGGAACTGGGAGGCTGCTGGCAAAATCCAGTCCACTAAGACTAGTAATGGCCGGAAGTTCTACGATCTTGATTCGGTAGTCTACGAGGGCTAGATTATCGTTTTCCGGAAGGCAACCAGGCAATTTACCGTGAGTTGCGCAGACCTCTGTCTCAGATATATCAAGCACTATAGCAATATTTATCCTTTTTTTAAAATTAACGTTTTCCGGAATACGCTGTGAGAGAATAAAGACAAAGCAACTGCACCGATTAACCGAGGGAACGAATCTTTTTCCGTGTGGGTTGGGATTTGATTTTCCCCCAAATTATGTGCGATCACGCTTGTTAACCGTAAAGCTTAACCTATCAAGCCATGCCAACATCAACCACTTACCTAATCTTCCAGAAGTTCAATATGAGGGACCTACCAGAGGGCGGGAAAGAAGTCTTCTTCGATCCGGAGCACATCGGCTTTCAAACCGTGGAAGCAATACTGGATGGATTTTCTCCACCTGTTGCGATCGCAGACAAACCGACAATTCCAGGGGTGCTGATGTTCCCTTATGCTGTTCGAGTGGTTTTCACTCACAAGATCTTTTCATGGAGCCGAGATACTGCCAATACCGATCACCTCAACGAATCCCTGCAATACTTTGCTTTGCATCAGGGATATGCAAATGCTGTGCCCATTGATGCATCCCCTAGGAAGTGGAGAAAGGTAAAACCAGATGGATTGATTAACCCGATCTACTTCACACTTAACAAAACCAAAGACAAAGACTTGAAGCCGGTAAGCGATCGTCATAAACCCCTGATAGATGCAGTTTTTGATGTCCTAGTTAAGCGGGACAAATTCGGGAAGAGGTTAGCTCGGAAGTTGGTAAATTACCTGTTTAGAGATGATTACCGCCGGAGTGATATCACCTCTACACTGATTAATCAAATTGTTAGGTGTCCAATGATGCAGAATTGGAGAGGAGATCCACAGTGGTTTTTCTAAGGTTGGTGGTCGCTCCGGAAGCGTTCGCAAAGCGTGGCCTACGGCCTCAGCTTCCGCGCTTGTGCGATGGCTCAAAGAGCCCGCCAAAGGCGATGAAGCGTTCGCAAAGCGTGGCCTACGGCCTCAGCTTCCGCGCTTGTGCGATGGCTCAAAGAGCCCGCCAAAGGCGATCGCAATAAAATGGATAGTTCCTGTCGGGCATTACTACTATGGTATGCTCAAAATACACTACCCGTGACGAATAATGAGATTATTAATTTAATTAATACTTATACAATTGGCCATTAATAATGGTATGATCATTCGACAAAATAAAAGTTAAGATTAACGATATTTTTTCAGTTTCTGGCAAGATAATTACTGAAAAAATAGGGGTGTTAATGGTAACATCTATGATTGGCTTAGTTGCTTTTTCAGCTGACAAAATTGTTGAAAATATTAAATTTGCAGCTAATCGAGCTGACCAACAAATTTCAAATTATAATCAGCTGGCAATTAACCTTTCTAATTACATGTTTCGTACAGAATTAGTGGTTAAATTCTATAGCAAAGGATGGACTAGAAAATCATCACTTGAGAAAGTCGGAGAACCATATAATAACGCCATTATACAATTGCGCAAACGAGAGTATGTTAATTTAGCTTTGGTTCATAGATTATGGGGGAAAAAATCAGCTGATGATTTTACAGAAATAATGAGTTTAGTCAAACAGATCGACGATTTAATTCATGAACTTAATACCGAAGCAGGAGCTGTCGTGAGTGGAAAACAAGAAACAGCCAACCTGGCAGTTACCAAACCAATAACAGATAATATAAAACCTTTAGTTAAGGATTTAGAATCAAAAATACGTTTATTTTTAATAAAACTTTACTAAGCTATACTTGAATAGGTTAATCGTCAATAGGTTAATCGTCTCTTTTTAAGCAAAAAGTCCATACTCGGTCGAGTGCCCACTGGTCTCGCAACCGTCGAGCTAGCTGAGACCAAGGGTGGGATGGACGCGGGGATGCGATTAACCTTTGGTCACGCTACGCGATGAAGCAAAGCTTCCGCGCTTGTGCGATCAGCTTCGCTGCGCCAAAGGCGATCGCAAGTGTTTCCGTAACGCTCTAATACTCTACCAAGTTACATGACTGTATTCTAGTAGTTCTTCTAGATGAGCGATGGTCTCTTCAATGAGTTCTTTCTTTTCTTCAGAAAACTCACCATGAACGGTAATCATTTCTCTTTCCTTATTGATCGTGATTTTGCTATCAATTAAAAGACTTCCTAAGTGTTCAAGTGTTCGTTCAATTCGAGGGAGTTTATTTTCGGTAAATTTGCCTATCATAAGAACCCCTGGTAATTGGGAATAAGATGTATCTTTTGGAGATAAAATCAAAGGAGAAGTATCAGTATTCGTTTTTTTGCGAATATAGCCGTCTTCCACTTCTAAATTCAATTTTCCCATCAAAGCGTAGAAACAAGATGGAGAAATGTTTAAGCCTTTAAGAAAGCGTTTAACCGTTGATACAGATGTACAAGAGTGATCAGCCCATGCCTCTTGTGTCCAGCCTTCTTCAGCAAATGCTTTTCTAACCGCTTTAATACCTACATCAGATAACCCTATAGAATTGGTGTTACGCTTCTTCTTGCTCATTAGAATTCATTCCCACACAAAGAACAATATAGCGGGTTATACTCTAATGAGGTACACATAAGCATGAATTCTAAAGCTTTTTAGCTTCAAAATGTACCTCACCAGACAAAAAACGCTACAGATACAAATAAGCTGCCAAGCTTTAGAACCGATACTAACATTTAAAATCTTAAATGTGTTTTCACTGTGGGGGTCATTTAAATTTAACAAAGTGAGCTATAAGTCAACCCTAAGTGAACTAATCTGGTCTTAAATTTTCACTATCACAATGTAACAATTGTGATAGTAATCCAGAGTTAAGCTGATCTGCATTTAAATCGGTTCGGTTCCCCCCCTTCCGCGCGGGGGTGAGGGTTAATTCCTGTGCCCTTTGAGTAATTTAGATATCCCAATTTAAATGCTGAACAGCGACGACTCGTCTTGTCATTATTCGGATTCTGTTATTTTAGATTTAAACAAACATTTATCATGATAATAGATTTATTAAATTGTGATTCAGATGGTATTTTTAAGTAGTATTTGGAGAGGGCAGATGGCAAATCTTGTAATTTATATTCCCCTTTCTATTCCCCCTTCTATTCCCCCTTGTCTTCCCCCTTGTCTTGACCCTTTCGCTGAATTTACATTAGGTCCTTGTGAAGCTGTTATTATTGACTATTCTAAGCTGAATGATGACAACTCTTGGTTTTGGGAGCTTAGTGACTCTAATAAGTTTATTAGTGAACTTTTTATTGACCTTACCCCCCTTCTTCAGAAAGTTTGGAATATTGAAAATTTTAAGTTGAATGATGACAACTTTTGGGAGCGTGTGGATGAAATCATAACACAAGCGGCAATTGAGCCGTTAATTAAATGCCTGGATAAAGACAAATATTCGGTGTGTATTCGTGCGGCAGAAGCTCTTATAAAAATCGGGACACAAGCCACTATTTCTAAACTAATTAATCCCCTTAACAACAAAGAATTGGGAGGATCTGGTTATAACTATGTTTTTAAGGAAACTATCATTGATGACCTCACTGTCAGGTGTACTAACTCATCGATAATACCTACCGTATGTCGTCAGCTGTCTTATTTTCTTGATGGTTTGTCAACTATCATCGTTCGGTTACTAATAGGTCAGTCCATGATTTTTGACTGTTTGAAACCTTTACCATTCAAGTATTTTAGCTCTTTAGCTTTCTTTGATTCTTCCTAAAGTACAGCAGTTTTCAAGGGTGCATCTCATTTTTGCTGTTTGACACAGTGGTGCGTTACGGGGCGGGCTGTCCAAACCCTTGCTACAAAGCGGAAAATGAAGCCCCCCCTAACGCACCCTACGCAACTTTTTTACAAATATGAGATGCACCCGTTTTCAATCGCTCCGTTTAGTATATTTTACAAATCATTTAGGACTGCTATAGCTAGGAAAAATGCTGTAGTAACAGTAACGGCGGATGGGTGAGTTGCTGAATCAACGAATCAAAGGAATAGAGTGGGGATCCTGCCCGCCCGAAAACATCAGGAACGGGCAAGATGCCCATTGGATGCATCTCACTTTTGTTGTTTGATCTGGTGGTGTGTTATGAAGCGGGCTGTCCCAAACTGACCTGGGTGTAAATCTGACTGAAAATTAAGGCCAGCACCCGAAAGGTAAATTACGTAATATTTTCAAAGATGAGACTTATCCTGCCTATTCCACCTCACTTTTAAAATCATTCCATCATTAAGCAACGCCGTAACAGTAGCTAAAATCCCTACTGGAACTACTTGTATACCATTCCCAGTAATTGAACTCTGATACTTATCAAGCTGCCAAACTTAAGTAGTAAGAGTTTTAGACAAATCTTCTTTACGGTGTTTTGCATAACTATCAGGTACGCAGGATTATTTTCCCTGTTCCCTGTTCCCTGTTCCCTGTTCCCTGTTCCCTGTTCCCTGTTCCCTGTTCCCTAAAAACCTAGAACGAAGTAACTAACTGAATTGCAAACGGCTCTAATTAGCTATAATAAGGATACAGAGAGAGTAGTTCTATAAAGCTTCATTCCCGTAATTGAACTTCGATACTTATCAAGCTGCCAAACTTAAGTGTTAAAAGTTTTAAACCGGAAAAAATAGCTTATACGAAATTACTCTCTCTTTTTATTAACTATAGCAACAGTAAATCATTCTCTTGTCCCTTCTGCCATCTGCCTTTTTGCTCCTGCCTTAAAGCAGGCCACTTTTTTCACGAATCAGTAGGATCGCTATAGCTATTACCTATAGCTTACCGAAGAGTTATACCATTTTTGGAATATCAATACCAGGTCTGTTAAGGTCACTTATTTATTAAAAAGTGATTCTTAATAGACCTTTTTGATAGTGACAATTTTATTGCTTTATTTTTAAAATCAAATTATTCAAGTTTGGCAGCTTGATAGGGTGCGTCTCATTCCTACTGCAAACCTATCGGAGTTCAATTTAATGGACAGTAACGAATTTCCCAAAACCATCAACACTACTCACACTGAACAACCTGTGGAATTGTCTTACCCGGTGATTGTTCCCGAAGTACAGCAAGTATTAGCGGAAGGAAGCATCGCGGTAATTACGATACTTTGCTTAGCGGTGTTAGTCCATCAGATCCGGTTGTTAGTTGAGGCTAGCAAATCCTAGTCAAACTTAATTAAACAGGTTAACACCTGCCTATTGTAAATGGATTAGCCCTTCTCCAAGAGAAGGGCTTTTTCTGCATGACCCTCCGCATAGTGAAGGTGAGACCACGGCAATACCCTATGCACATCAACCTACAATACGACCCTCAGCATATAAGCGGCAATATTTAAGAACCTACCATCTATATGACCCTCCGCATAGTGGAGACGCTACGTAATCCCAAACAACTACCTACACATCAACCCTCAGCACACACCCGACACCACCTATCCACAAAACCCCCAACACAAACCCGAAAACAAAAATACCGTGTACCCGAAAAGCAACCTCTGTACCAGAAACTGAGAACAGAAACTCCAGCCATCGAGCTTCAACAACTGGGGAAACATTGAACTAAAAATTTACCGGTGCTCAACTTAACAAGCTATTTCGCTGCTCTATCTCCCCAGACTTAACAACAACTACACCCTCGCCACCAGGAGATTTAACCTTTTCACCAATGGTGGTTATTGATGAAGGCTTGATACAGCACTTGTTCAAGCTAAAATCACCATTGTCATTGAGCAGCGCACCCCAGAATTCTGGGGTCATTCCAGAAATTTTTTCTCAGCACTGTACATAATATGGAATCCCGAAAAAAAAATGTCTAAACAGAATTCTGCACCATCAGACGCGATTCGCCCCGAAACGCTGATGACCGAACTTAGTATTAAAAAAGACGCTTACTATAACGACTTACATTACTTAGAGATAGAAGCACAGACCGATTCAGAAGGTAAGGCTTACCTTACAGAGGAGCAAGCTGACCAAGTCCGTGCTCTGCGAAAGCATGTCAAGAAAACTGGGAAACGAAGTGGTTTCTCTAACAATTCAATCGTTAAAGCTGATGATAGCAACCTCGCAAAAGAGAGCCAAGCTACAACTTCAGAAACCGAAGGAGATGTATACGTTCAGCCAAAAAACCCCACTAAACAGTTTGATATCAACAATTTGATGAGGTCAGCAGCAGAACTTAAAGCTCGTGAAATTGCCATGCCTGACTTGGTCAAAAGAGCTTTGGCGGATAAGATGACTTTGAATGATCTGCCGGAGGATTTGCAACAGAAAGTAAGTGATGCTGAGGAAGCGGCTAACCCAAAATACACTCCCGCCTCGGTAGCAGACACTCTGTTAGCTCAGTATCGAAGCGGGAGTTAGGGAAGGATTTTGAGAGAGCTTGCAGTGCTGTTAGAGCTGGCCACTCTCTCCTGATTCTTGGGGAGGCTGGGGTGGGTAAGGG
>NZ_JAAHHC010000062.1:0-31938 GCF_010672265.1 Moorena sp. SIO3A2 | reverse complement strand
GAGTCAAAGGAAACCAAGAGCATCGACCCAGAGAGGTTATATGAACTAAGTGCATCTTTAGGGTATAGCTTAGAGTTGTGTTGGTCTGCTCAGGGAAGTCCAGAATTGATGGATGGGGTATTTGTGCCCAGTGAGTTAGCTAAAGAAGGGATAGTGTTAACACCCCTAACTCAAAAATCGGTGGTAGCAGGTAACTGGCATAATTATGGGAATAATCCGTTGAGTTCCCAGTTGAGAAAGGAACTGATACCGCAGTTGAGAGAGTATCTGGAGTCGCGGTTGCCAGAGTATATGGTGCCATCGGGGTTGATGGTGTTGTCACAACTGCCTCTGACTCCCAATGGCAAGGTAGACCGTAAGGCATTGCCTGTCCCAGATGTGGCCAGTAGTGTGTCAATGGAGTATGTAGCTCCACAGACAGAGACACAGAAGGTATTAGCAGAGATTTGGAAAGAAGTGTTGGGTATAGAACAGGTGGGAATACACGATAACTTCTTTGATTTGGGGGGTCATTCTTTGATGGCAACTCAGGTTGTGTCTCGGTTGCAAAATACTGTTCAATTGGAGTTACCTATCAGTAGGTTATTTGAAAATCCTACTATCAAACAATTAGGCGCTGATATTGATGCCATAGATGACAACGCATTTTTAGCAGAACGACTAGAAACAATTTCTAACAATCAAGAAAAATTCGAGGAAATCGAACTATGAAAACATTAAAGAAATTTTTAGATAATCTGGCTAATCAAAATGTCAAATTATGGCTTGAAGGTGAACGCTTGCGTTGTAAAGCTCCAGAGGGAGTATTGACATCAGAGCTACAGACTCAATTAAGCAATCGTAAGCAGGAAATTATTACTTTTTTACAACAAGCTAATTTAAAGAGAGAATTCAAGGAAAACTTAATTAAGCCTATTGAGCGAAATGGCAACCCCCCACCATTATCTTATGCACAACAAAGGCTATGGTTTCTTGAAAAAATGGCCTTGAGTAGCAACGCCTACAATATGCCATTAACCCTACATCTAGTAGGTAAATTGGACTATGTAGCCCTACAAAAAAGTCTTAACCAAATCATCGCTCGCCATGAAACCCTGAGAACCACTTTCAGTGAAATCAACGGCACACCAGTACAAATAATTCAACCCCCCTTTGAATTAGAACTACCCAGAAAAGACCTAAGTGGGTTAACACCATCAGAAGCTACTACGAAACTCCAACAACTACTCCAACAAGAAAATGAACTTTCATTCAATCTAGAAGTAGACCCCCCCATACGGGCTCAGTTGTTTCAACTAGGAACAACAGAACACATACTGCAAATTACATTACATCACATCGCTAGTGATGGCTGGTCACTGACAGTATTACCCAAAGAACTCTCGGCTATTTACACTGCCACACTGGCAGACCAATCATCTCCATTACCCCCACTACCAATACAATATGCCGACTTTGCAGTTTGGCAAAAGAACTACTTACAAGGTGAAACCCTCTCTAGCCAACTCAACTACTGGAAGCAAAAGCTCCTTGACCTACCCCAACTACAACTACCCACAGACCATCCCCGACCCCCAGTTCAAACTTTTAATGGAGCAGGTATACCCATAAACATACCAGCAGCACTAACATCAAAAGTTAAACAACTCACCCAAAAGCAGGGAACCACCCTATTTATGACCCTGTTAGCAGTATTCAAAGTATTGCTGTCTCGTTACAGTGGTCAAGAAAGCATAGCAGTAGGAACACCGATAGCTAACCGCAACCGCTCAGAAATAGAAGGGTTGATTGGTTTCTTTGTCAACTCCCTAGTCATGTACACAGACCTGGGAGGGGACCCGAGTTTCACAGAAATATTAAACCGAGTTAAACAAACAGCTCTAGAAGCTTATGGTCACCAAGACATACCCTTTGAGAAATTGGTAGAACAGTTGCAGCCAGAACGGTCTCTATCGCAAAACCCGTTATTTCAGGTGATGTTTGCGGTGCAGCAGTCGGAAATCTTAAAACCATCCTTTAGCTTACCTAACTTAGAAGTAGGTTGGTATGAAGGGGCAGTCGCTGAGATGACAGTGAGGTTTGACTTAGAGTTACATCTGTGGCCAGTAGGAGAAGAAATCAAAGGATTCTGTGCCTATAACACAGACTTGTTCTCAGCCGAAACAATTAGTCGTATGCTGTCACATTACCAAAACTTACTATCAGCAGCAGTAGAGACTCCCGAGGGACCGATCAGCCAGTTGCCATTAATGACAGAGTCAGAGCTAGACCAAATACTGGTAGAATGGAACAATACCAAAACAGATTACCCCACAGACAAATGTATCCATCAGTTATTTGAAGAGCAGGTAGAGAAAACCCCAGATGCAGTAGCAGTAGTATTTGAACAACAAAAGCTGACCTATTCCCAATTAAATAGCAAAGCTAATCAACTAGCACATTACTTGCAAAAATTGGGAGTATCTCCAGAAACCCTAGTGGGAATATGTGTAGAGCGTTCAGTAGAGATGGTAGTAGGTTTATTAGCCATACTTAAAGCTGGAGGAGCTTATGTGCCATTAGACCCGAATTATCCAACTTCACGCTTATCTCAAATATTAGAAGACGGGGAGTTACACTTAGTGTTAACTGACTTCAACTCCCAGTTGAACCTACCAGAAACCAAAACACCTCTAATAGATATCAACCAAGCTAATAGGGCAGAAATACAAGCTAATGTAGTCAGTAATGTTAATCCCCAGAACCTAGCTTATGTATTGTATACCTCTGGTTCTACAGGCCGACCTAAAGGAGTAGCAATTGAACACGGTAGTCCAGTGTCCCTATTGTATTGGGCACGAGAAGTGTATAGCCAAGAAGAATTATCAGGAGTATTAGCCTCCACTTCTATCTGCTTTGATCTATCAGTATTTGAATTGTTTGTACCCTTAAGTTGGGGAGGAAAAGTCATATTAGCTGAAAATGCTTTATATCTCCCCGAACTACCAGCAGCAGGAGAAGTAAGCCTAATCAACACAGTACCATCAGCAGCAAGAGAATTAGTCAGAAATCAAAGTATTCCCACTGGAGTAAAAACAGTGAATCTGGCAGGAGAGCCCCTAGATAATCAACTGGTTCAACAACTGTATGAACAACAAACAATTAAAGCGGTATACAATCTTTATGGTCCTAGTGAAGACACAACCTACTCAACATATGGGTTAATGGAAAAAGGAGCAACCAAATCACCAACCATAGGCAGACCAATAGCAAACACCCAGGTATATATTCTTAATGTCCATTTACAACCTGTACCCATAGGAGTAGCAGGAGAGCTACACATAGCAGGAGAAGGGCTAGCACGCAGTTACCTAAAACAAGCAGAATTAACTAGCGAAAAGTTCATCTTTTGGCAAGGGAAAAGATTATACAAAACAGGAGACTTGGTACGTTACCTACCTGATGGCAATATAGAATTTTTAGGTAGAATAGACCACCAAGTAAAAATCCGAGGCTACCGCATAGAAACTGGAGAAATTCAAGGGATTTTAAATGAACATCCCAAAGTCAAAGAAGCAGTGGTAATTGCCAGAGAGGATAAGCCAGGAGACAAACGTTTAGTCGCATACCTAGTAGCTGAAACTGAAACTGCCACGAATTTTAACCCAGAACTATCAAATAATCAACTCAGTAATTGGCAAGAAGTATTCAATCAACAAATAGAGAATGGGGAGAGTGAAATTATCGACCCCTTATTTAACCTCTCAGGTTGGCGCAGCAGTTATGATAACCAGCCCATACCAGTAGAGCAAATGCGCATCTGGGCAGGGGATATTGTTAGCCAAGTATTAGCCCAGAAACCAGAGAGTGTGTGGGAAATAGGTTGTGGCACAGGAATGCTGCTATTTCAAATCGCACCGCAAACACAAAAATATTTAGGCACAGACATCTCCAACGTCTCATTAGAATACATCAAACAACAAATAGAACAGGAACCAGACAAATATCGTCATGTCTCCTTAGCACAGAAACGAGCTGAAGATATGGCTGATGTGGCAGATAACAGTTTCGATGCCGTATTGCTTTCTTCCATAGTGCAGTATTTCCCGAGTGTGGAGTATCTGTTGCAAGTAATAGAAGAAAGTATCAGGGTAGTCAAACCAGGAGGGATGATATTCTTAGGGGATATCCGGAGTAAGCCATTAATGAAAGCCTTTCACTCTTCGGTGCAACTGTATCAAGCAACTCCCTCACTGTCGAGACAACAACTCAAGTCAAAGATAGACATAAAAATGGAGCAGGAGACCGAGTTGTTATTGTCACCAGAGTTGTTTCTAGCTCTCAAAGAAAAACATCCAGAAATAACTCATGTACAAATCCGTTTACAGAGGGGAACAGAACACAATGAACTGAATAAATATAGGTATAGCGTACTGTTGCATATAGAGGCACAACCAGGAACAGTAATAACACCGACTGTAGAAAGTGGAGCGGATCTGAGTGTTCAACAGATAGAAACTTATCTGCGAGACCAAGAGCCAGAATCAATTTGCTTTAGTGGTTTAGTCAATGGCAGAGTAGCTAATGATGTAGAGTTGGTAGAGTGGCTATCACAGCCAGAATCAAAACAGAATGTGCAGCAGTTGAGGCAGTTTTTAGAGTCAAAGGAAACCAAGAGCATCGACCCAGAGAGGTTATATGAACTAAGTGCATCTTTAGGGTATAGCTTAGAGTTGTGTTGGTCTGCTCAGGGAAGTCCAGAATTGATGGATGGGGTATTTGTGCGCAGTTCCTTAGCCAAAGAAGGGATAGTGTTAACACCCCTAACTCAAAAATCGGTGGTAGCAAGTAACTGGGTCAATTATGGGAATAATCCGTTGAGTTCCCAGTTGAGAAAGGAACTGATACCGCAGTTGAGAGAGTATCTGGAGTCGAAATTGCCAGAGTATATGGTGCCATCGGGGTTGATGGTGTTGTCACAACTGCCTCTGACTCCTAACGGTAAGGTAGACCGTAAGGCTTTGCCTGTACCGGATGTGGCCAGTAGTGTGTCAACGGAGTATGTAGCTCCACAGACACAGACACAGAAGGTATTAGCAGAGATTTGGGCAGAAGTGTTGGGTATAGAACAGGTGGGAATACACGATAACTTCTTTGATTTGGGCGGCCATTCCCTGATGGCAACTCAGGTTGTGTCTCGCTGCCGTCAGGCTTTTGGGAATGAACTGACTTTACAGCGTTTATTTGAGTCACCAACTATTGCTGGCATAGCTAAAAATATTGAAGTGCTGCGTCAGCTACCCCAAGATAAGACTACGTTAATTTCAGAAACAGAAGAATATGAGAGATTTGTGTTATGAAAACAGTTAATTTTATTTCTTACCTGCAAAATCTGGGTGTTAAACTTTGGATAGAGCAAGAGCAACTAGAATGTTATGCTCCCAAGGGAGTAATGACAGCAGAGCTAAAACGGAATCTAGTGGAGCGCAAGACAGAAATTTTAGAGTTTCTTCGAGAAGTACAAATAACTCAGAAATCTGTAGCTAGTTCCATTCAATCAATTTCTAGGGAGCAGGTAATCCCGTTATCCTATGCACAACAAAGGCTATGGTTTATAGAAAAAATGGCCTTGAGTAGCAACGCCTACAATATGCCATTAACCCTACATCTAGTAGGAAAACTAGACTATGTAGCCCTACAAACAAGTATCAACCAAATCATCGCTCGCCATGAAACCCTGAGAACCACTTTCAGTGAAATCAACGACACACCAGTACAAATAATTCAACCCCCCTTTGAATTAGAACTACCCATAATTGACCTAAGTGGGTTAACACCATCAGAAGCTACCACCAAACTACAACAACTACTCCAACAAGAAAATGAACTTTCATTTAATCTAGAAGTAGACCCTCCCATACGGGCTCAGTTGTATCAACTAGGAACAACAGAACACATACTGCAAATCACATTACATCACATAGCTAGTGATGGCTGGTCACTGACAGTATTGCCCAAAGAACTATCAGCTATTTACACTGCTATAGTGCAAGAGGAACCGTTATCATTACCAGAGTTGCCCATACAATATGCTGACTTTGCAGTGTGGCAAAGGAACTATTTACAAGGGGAAACTCTCGAACAGCAACTAAGTTACTGGAAGCAAAAGCTACAAGACTTACCTCAACTACAACTACCCACAGACCATCCCCGACCAGCAGTTGAAACCTTTAATGGAGCAGGTATACCGATAAACATACCAGCAGCACTAACATCAAAAGTTAAAGAACTGACCCAAAAGCAGGGAACGACCCTATTTATAACCCTGTTAGCAGTATTCAAAGTATTGCTGTCTCGTTACAGTGGTCAACAGAGTATAGCAGTAGGTTCACCCATAGCCAACCGCAACCGCCGAGAAATAGAAGGGTTGATAGGTTTCTTTGTCAACTCCCTAGTCATGTACACAGACCTGGGAGGAGACCCTAGTTTCACAGAAGTATTAAACCGAGTCAAACAAACAGCTCTAGAAGCTTATAGTCACCAAGACATACCCTTTGAGAAGTTGGTAGAAGAGTTGCAACCAGAACGGGCACTATCGCAAAATCCCTTGTTTCAGGTAGTGTTTGCGGTGCAGCAGTCGGAAATCTTAAAACCATCATTTAGTTTACCTAACTTAGAAGTAGGTTGGTATGAAGGGGCAGGAGCTGAGATGACAGTGCGGATGGACTTAGAGTTACATCTGTGGCCAGTAGGAGAAGAAATCAAAGGATTTTGTGCCTATAACACAGACTTGTTTGAGGCTGAAACAATTACTCGTATGCTGTCACATTATGAAAACTTACTATCAGCAGCAGTAGAGACGACCGAACGACCTATTAGCCAGTTGCCATTAATGACACAGCCAGAGCTAGACCAAATACTGGTGGAGTGGAACAATACCAAAACAAATTATCCAGATGACAAATGTATCCATCAGTTATTTGAGGATCGGGTAGAGAAAACCCCGGATGCATTAGCAGTAGTATTTGAACAACAAAAGCTGACATATTCGGAATTAAATAGTAAAGCCAATCAACTAGCACATTATTTGCAAAAGTTGGGAGTAGTTCCAGAAACCTTAGTGGGAATATGTGTAGATCGTTCAGTAGAAATGGTAGTAGGTTTATTAGCCATACTCAAAGCCGGAGGAGCTTATGTGCCATTAGACCCGAACTATCCCCAAGAACGCCTAGAATATATGTTCGCTGACTCTGGAGTGTCAGTGTTACTAACTCAAGAACAAATATTAGCTCAATTGCCCCAACATCAAGCTCAAGTGGTTTTTCTAGATAGAGATTGGGAAAAAATAGCCACTGAAACACCAGAAAAGGTCAAGAGTGAAGTCAGTCCCCAAAATTTAGCGTACATAATTTATACATCAGGTTCCACAGGTAAACCAAAAGGAGTCTTGGTAGAACACAAGGGACTGTGTAATCTAGTGAAAGTTCAAATTCAAGCCTTTCAAGTCAACTCCAACAGTAGAGTGCTTCAGTTTGCATCATTAAGTTTCGATGCCTCCATCTGGGAAATAGTCATGGCTTTAGGTTCGGGAGCCAGTTTGTACATGGGCACTCGAGATTCCCTAATGCCTGGGGTTGGTTTTAATCAGTGGTTGCACAACAACAAAATCACCCATATCACTATACCCCCCTCAGCTCTAGCAGTGATGCCCAAAGAGGAATTACCAGATTTAAAGACAATAGTAGTAGCAGGAGAAGCTTGCCCACCAGAGCTAATATCCCAGTGGTCTGTAGGGCGACAATTTGTGAACGCCTACGGACCAACAGAATCAACAGTATGTGCCACAATGACAGAATGTTCACCAGAGTATCCTGTGCCACCCATAGGTCGCCCGATCGGGAATACTCAAATCTACATCCTAGACAATAATTTAGAACCAGTCCCTATAGGAGTAGCAGGTGAAATTCATATAGGTGGGGTAGGTTTAGCTCGTGGATATCTCAATCGAGAAAATTTAACCGCTCAGAGATTTATCCCCAATCCCTTTGATCGCACTCAAAAGTCAAAATTATATAAAACTGGGGATTTAGGGCGTTATTTAGCTGATGGGAATATAGAATTTATCGGGCGGATCGACCACCAAGTAAAAGTGCGAGGATATCGGATAGAAACCGGAGAAATAGAAGCAACCTTAACTCAGCATTCCGGTGTCAAACAAACAGTAGTAGTAGCAAGGGAAGATAACTCAGACGCTCAACGTCTAGTGGCGTATATAGTACCTGAAGTTAAAAGCAGCACTACATCAAACCCAGAACTATCAAATACCCAAATCAACAGTTGGGAAAACCTATTTAATCAACAAATAGATGAGGAGAAGAGCCAAGTTAAAGATCCATTATTCAACATCTCAGGTTGGGGCAGTAGTTATAGCAACCAATCTTTACCAGAAAGTCAAATGCGAACCTGGGCAGGGGATATTGTAGCTCAAGTATTAGCACATAAACCGGAAAAAGTATGTGAAATAGGTTGTGGAACAGGGTTGCTACTATTTCAAATAGCACCAGAAACAAAAGCCTATTATGGCATCGATATATCTAGTATTTCCCTAGAGTATATTCAACAACAAATACTCCAGGAACCAGAAAAATATGGTCATGTCAATCTAGCGCAAAAAAGAGCAGATGAGATAGGTGACATAGCGGCTCAAAACTTCGATGTGGTGATTCTCAACTCGGTGATTCAATATTTTCCCAATGTAGAGTATTTGTTACAAACAATATCTGAGGCAATTAGGATAGTTAAACCAGGAGGAATAATTATCTTGGGAGATGTCCGATGTTTAACATTAATGAGAGCATTTCACTCTTCGGTGCAACTGTACCAAGCAACTCCATCACTGTCAGTAGAACAACTTAAGGCCAAGATAGATATAAAAATGGAGCAGGAGACAGAGTTGTTAGTGTCACCAGAATTTTTTGTGGCTCTCAAGGAAAAACATCCAGAAATAACTCATGTACAAATGCGTTTACAGAGGGGAAAGGAGCTAAACGAACTGAATAAATATCGTTATAGCGTACTGTTGCATATAGAGGTACAACCAGGAAAAGTAATAACACCGACTGTAGAAAGTGGAGCGGCTCTGAGTGTTAAACAGATAGAAACTTATCTGCGATCCAAAGGGCCAGAATCAATTTGCTTTAGTGGTTTAGTCAATAGCAGAGTAGCTAATGATGTAGAGTTGGTAGAGTTGCTATCACAGCCAGAATCAAAACAGAATGTACAGCAGTTGAGGCAGTCTTTACAGGAGAAGCTAGTCAATGGCATCGACCCAGAGAGGCTACATCAACTGAGTTCGGAGCTAGGGTATAGCTTAGAGTTGTGTTGGTCAGCACAAGGTAGTCCAGAATTGATGGATGGGGTATTTGTGCGCAGTGAGTTAGCCAAAGAAGGGATAGTGTTAACACCCCTAACTCAAAAATCAGTGGTAGCAGTTAACTGGGATAATTATGGGAATAATCCTTTGAGTTCCCAGTTGAGAAAGCAACTGATACCGCAGTTGAGAGAGTATCTACAGTCGCGGTTGCCAGAATATATGGTGCCATCGGGGTTGATGGTGTTGTCGCAACTGCCTCTGACTCCCAATGGAAAAGTAGACCGTAAGGCTTTGCCTGCACTGGATTTGGCCAGTAGTGTGTCAACGGAGTATGTGGCTCCAGAAACAGAGACACAGAAGGTATTAGCAGAGATTTGGAAAGAAGTGTTGGGTATAGAACAGGTGGGAATATATGATAACTTCTTTGATTTGGGGGGTCATTCTCTAACCACAGTCAAATTAGTTTCTAAGATATCCACAAATTTCAACATTAGTCTCTCAGTAAAAACTTTATTATTACACCCAATAATTGCTGAGTTAAGTAATATTATGACAGAACTAATACAAAATAAAAATGTCTCTCAAGAGCCAATTTCTCAATCAATTAATAATGAAGTTCAGGAAACATTAAATAAGGAAGTTGTACAAACTAAAAATTCCGAGTATGTACAATTTGAATCTCGCTCTTTGTTATCTTTATTTACTGTGGGTAAAATTCCTCCTGTCGATGCTGCAGCTTTATGTTATTGGGGAGAATATGATCCAGAAATGTTTGACTGGAGTCGAGATTATATGATTGAAAATATCTTTGAAAATCTTCCTTTTTGGACGATGATTAAACAGACTAATTGGGGTCGAATTGCAATAATAGCTTTGCCTCGATTTGTTTCGGATTTATATAGCAATCAAGATGATGCAGTACAGGTAATTATTGAAGCATTAGAAATGGCTGGAATAATTGGTGCTAAATTTGTTTCTTTAACTGGTTTAATTCCTTCTGCTACTGATTATGGATTGGCAATTACTAAGGCAGTTGCTAACCGTGAGGATTTGCCAAAAATTACGACTGGACATAGAACAACTGGTGCTGCTGTTGTATTGACTATTAAGAAGATATGTGAGCAAGGTGGCCGGGATTTAAGTACAGAAAAAGTAGGATTTATTGGATTAGGTTCTGTGGGAATGAATGTGCTGCCGTTAATGTTGAAATGCTTACCACATCCTCAAGAAATTACTCTTTGTGACGTTTACAGTAAGTTAGAATTCCTGGAGAATATTGAACAAAATTTAGTACATAAATTTGGTTTTAAAGGTAAAATAAAGTTGGCATTATCAAAAACAACAGTTCCCCAAGAAATTTACGACTCTACTTTAATTGTTGGAGCTACAAATGTCGCAAATGTATTAGATATTATGCAGGTTAAGCCTGGTACGCTAATTGTTGATGATTCTGGTCCTCATTGTTTTTCAGTAGAGCAAGCTATTAAGCGTTTTCAGGAACGGGAAGATATTTTATTTAGTGAGGGAGGGATGTTGCGATCGCCATTTCCTATAAAAACCACAGTCCATTTACTACCCTCTGTAGAAAAAATAATGAATAATGCTCAAAAGGAAGCAGTTTTTAATTCAAATCCTTTTAATATCATGGGTTGTGCTTTTTCTGCTTTACTATCATCTCAGTTCGAGCAACTGGAGCCTACTGTAGGAATTTGCGATGGAGAACAGTCTGAATTACATTACCAAATTTTGCAAGAATTAGAATTTGAAGCAGGCGATCTACATTGTGAACATTATGTACTTCCAGCAAAATCAATAGCCAATTTTAGACAGCGTTTTGGCAAAGATTTGTAAGGATTTAGGTGATAGCAATCGCTGGTGAAGTCTGCGATCGAAGATCGCAGACTTCATAATAATAATGATTATTTTTATTCGGTAGTCCTGCATAGTAATGGTCAAGTACAAATTGTGTTATTATAGTGATGTATGAAGTTCCATATAGCTCCAATATGATTACTTAATTTTTGAGAAAACGATAATGTCAAAAGCCTTTAAGTTTCCGTTCAGATGCTAGCTACATGATTACAGGAGGTTTGGGAGGTTTAGGTTTACTGGTAAGTAGGTGGGCTTAATTAAAGGTTAAAAACTTGATAATTTTTACTATCTACATTTCCAGATATTGTCCACTGTTGAAGCTGATAACCTACTTGGTAACTTCGTTTTTTTATACCTTCTTTAACTGCTAAAGCTAAATCGTATTCATCCTCAAACATTCGACCAGAGATTTGATGAGTTTCTTGATGCAGTCGCTCATGGGGGAAACCCCCTGTTCCCTTGCTGCATCGCTTTAAGTTGACGCCACTCACCCTCTATTAGATTAAGTTCTGGACTATAAGTTGGCAAAAAAAATAAATACAATCCCATTTCTAACCATTCTTTTTGTTTAGCTCTTACCTGATGAATTTTATGACTTGAGGAATTATCCAGAACAATGACTGTATCTATTCTTATTGTTAGTCTAGTTTTTTCCGCTTCTTTGGCTTCTTTGTCCAAAAACTTTATTAAATTATCTTTTTTGATGCTACCAAGTTTTAAAGCATAATTAAAGCTTTTTTTTGGTTCATATATTCCTAATATATTTAGAGGCTGAAGGGGTGACGAAATAACCTGAAACGCTTTAAATGTAAAGTGTTCCTGAGGGGGCGACGAAATAAGTTACAACGCCGACTCTATAAGCAACCTAGCCCTTAGGCCTCGTTGATAATACTTTCGTTGTCTTGATGCAATAGCGAGTGGTTTGAATTTACCGTAAGACAGTTGAGCCTTGTCTTGATGCAATAGCGAGTGGGGGAAACCACGGCAGTCGCTCATGGGGGGGACCACGGCAGTCGCTCATGGGGGAAACCCCCGCGTGAAGGCGCTGCCTCCCCAAGACCGCGCTGCCTCCCCAAGACCGCGCTGCATCGCTAATCAATAAGTTTTACCCCTTTTCTGCATAGCCTACCTACCATAAAGGCGAGCCTGTCTAAGGTTTGGTCTCCGGGGGAAACCACGGCAGTCGCTCATGGGGGGAACCACGGCAGTCGCTCATGGGGGAAACCCCCGCGTGAAGGCGCTGCCTCCCCAAGACCGCGCTGCCTCCCCAAGACCGCGCTGCATCGCTTATTAGGATTTAATTTCATTAATTCGGTGACTAATTTTAAACAAACATCCTTGAAATTCACCCAAGTTTGGCCATATAAACCAATGTAAAAACTGGACGGTGCGCTTTCCAATGGGCGAGTAAATCGCCCTTGGGTCGCACCGCTATGTCTCCGTTCCCTACGACCAAATTCTTTGACACGAGCTACATAGTTTTGTATTCCTTGACGTGTCTTGATGCAATAGCGAGTGGGGGAAACCACGGCAGTCGCTCATGGGGGGAACCCCCAAGACCGCGCTGCCTCCCCAAGACCG
Source organism: Moorena sp. SIO3A2 (assembly GCF_010672265.1). Taxonomy (NCBI): domain Bacteria; kingdom Bacillati; phylum Cyanobacteriota; class Cyanophyceae; order Coleofasciculales; family Coleofasciculaceae; genus Moorena; species Moorena sp. SIO3A2. The sequence continues at coordinate 19,133 of NZ_JAAHHC010000062.1, read as the reverse complement.
CGCTGCATCGCTTTAATCTGCTGACCTTGAATCGTTGAAGAAGTATAAGCTATCGCAATTAATAAAACTAGAGAAATCAGCCGTTTACCCTCAACTTTAGTATCCTCTAGATTATAGCCACCTTTCTTGAAATCTCTAAACATCTCTTCTTCTCTTGGTGCGCGTTCCCTAGGTCGGGAAACCCGACCGGGGTCGCACCGCTATATCAAATCTTTTTTTATAAGCGGAAATTGCCAACTCTATACCGTCGAAATTGGTGAGAATAAACCATCCCTCTTTTGGGGTTATTCCCTTGACTTTACGTTGCCACTTACAAGCCACATTACAACTTGAAAAACCATGGGTCTTGGTTACTTTAACTCCTTGCATAAAAAACGATACTCCCGGTGCTAAACCTAAATTATTTAATTGAATCCAAATCTCATTTTTAACTTCAATAAATTCGTTTTTTTTAAGACGTAAGCAAAAATATACATCCAATGACTGGAGATACTTTGCTAGCTTTACCGAGCAAAATTCTCTATCCCCTAATATACAAATATTATAATTTTTTAAAAGTGGCATCACTGAGGATAGGGCAGTTTTCTGTTAATTAAAATTGCTAGACCCTAATTTGGGAAGTAATTCAAAATATATGGGAAAGGATCTTTTATCCCAAACTATACTAATCATGATCAAATTTATGCGACTCCAATTTGTGCGATAAGCACGCTACATAAATTAATTGTTCAGTTGTAAAGTATGTTGATAACCAGGTTTTTACAATTGGGAACCAAATTTTTTCAATCGTTAGATTAGGCAATGATAAAAATCGTTGTATTCTTTTTCTACGACTTTCAAATTTTATGGGAATTGATAAAATATTTGCTAATTTTTCTAAATTTACGTTTTTAATTGTCTGTACGAGACTAAGCAGAATTAAAAGGAATAAGTATTCTGATTTACTAAGTTGACTTTTTAAGTGGTTTTGGTAAAATGCAGGTAACATTTTCAATTGGTAGGTCTTGTTGCAAATAATCGACCTATCTTTTTTTTACCACAAAATGGTGAACACTTTCTGGGGGTGTGACATGCAAGCTAAAATCATTACTGGGTAATAAGTTCAGCCCATCAGTTACTTAGGGCTTGCTGAAAAAGTATTTGGGTAGGGATAGGCAAGAGGCAAGAGGCAAGAGGCAATAGTTCCGGAGTGCTCATCCGTGCAAGACAAGCACTGACTAACATAATTGCGCTTGTGAGGGGGAGAATCAGGATTGTCCTCTGATTACAGCAATTCAACTGATGTTTCCTGATTTTCTGCCCTCCAATACCCAGCAGCTAGTTGAGTCTACCTCAATTGTTCTTGCTCAAAGTATCCAGCGTCAAGCTATCTCAACTCCCCTGAGCCCCCAGGCGATTGCCACAACTTACGTTAATCAGGGTAAGGGTGGCACACCAATTTTGTTACTCCATGGCTTCGATAGTTCCGTGCTAGAATTACGCCGCTTGCTACCACTGCTGGCTCAGGAAAATGAAACCTGGGCAGTGGATTTGTTGGGTTTTGGGTTTACGGATCGCATGGCAGGGACACCATTTAGCCCCTACGCGATCGCAACTCATCTGTATTATTTCTGGAAAACCCTGATAAGAACACCAGTCATTGTAGTCGGAACCTCCATGGGGGGTGCAGCGGCGATTGATTTTACCCTCACTTACCCCCAGGTTGTTAAACAGTTAGTATTAATAGATAGTGCTGGCTGCACCAAGGCTCCCCCGATGGGGAAGTTCTTATTTCCTCCCTTAGGCTACCTAGCCACAGCATTTTTGGCTAATCCCAAGGTAAGGCAAAGTATAAGTAGAAACGCTTACTATGATAAAGGTTGGGCCTCTGAAGATGCCCGAATTTGTGCTGCATTGCACCTAGAAATGCCTGGTTGGAATCAAGCCTTGATTGCGTTTACCAAAAGTGGTGGTTATGGTGATTTTGGAGATAAGCTGGCTCAGATTAGCCAGCCAACTCTAATTTTGTGGGGTGACCATGACGAAATTTTAGGGACTGCTGCTGCTAGTAAGTTTAAGCATGCGATCGCACAATCTCAATTAATCTGGATTAAAGACTGTGGTCATGTGCCTCACTTGGAACAAGCTCAAGTTACTGCTGAGCATATTTTAGAATTTGCCTAGAATTCCTAAGCATTCAGCATTCAGCATTCAGCATTCAGCGGTCAGCTGATTTTATTCAAAAGCTGAATGCTTATGATGGGCTTTTCCCCAGACTTTTAATTCTGTAACACCTCGAACTATTAAATTATCCCAAATGAGGAAATTATCCCAAATGAGGTTTATTTTAAGCATTAGGCTGACAGCTGACAGCCTAATGCTGACAGCTGACGGCACCTCAAGTAGCGTGCGTGTAGCGCATATGCTTACAGAAATATAGCATTTTCAGTTAAGTTTTGAAAACGCGATCGGCGTTCGCGAAGCGTGGCCAAAGGCCTCAGCCGCGCCAAAGGCGATCGCATGTCCAACATACCAGGGAATATTGGGATAAGCTGGTTCCAGGGGCATGATTTTATATCCTAGAGAGTCAATAAAAATCTCAATAGTTTGATTCTTCAGTTTAAAGGACTCTTGATTACCATCATCTACTTCATAAATCAGGATGGGCTGATACTCTTTAATAGTTTCAATCATCCCCCTTAAAACATTAATTTCTGCTCCTTCCACATCGATTTTGACAACCGTTGGGGGTTTCAAAGTCTTTTGGGACACCAAATCATCAATAGATACAAGGTCAACTGTCATTTCACCCCTGAGATCTGGAGGTGTACCCGCTGTAGCTAAAGTAGCTCCCCCTGAATGATGGGCTAGCAACAATTCTCCGGTTCCGGTTGATTCAGAAACTGCTTGTGGGAAAACAGTAACATTGGAGAAGCTATTAAGCTCGACATTCCGTCGAATAATGTCAGCATTGTTTGGGACTGGCTCAAAAGCATAAACCTGTCCAGATGGCCCAACTAGCTTCGCAGCAATAATAGTAAAAAAGCCAATATTAGCACCGATATCATAGAAGATATGATCGCGGTTTAAGCAGCTTGCTAAAGCGTTCTGAAGCGGAAGTTCATAGGTACCACGTGCAAAATCAGGATTAGAACCATCCCCATGGAATTTTAGTCCTGCACCTACTCCCTTGTTAAGGGTTACCTGTTGATTGCTTAAAGTCATTAGTCTAAACCTTTGCTACAAAGTTTTGAAATACACTTCCTGTATCGTTGCCCCATTCCCAGTTAGCAACAATCCCAACTCGATTAATTCTAAGACGCGCCGCATCTGGATAAACATCTGTCAGGGCACGATACAATACTGGTTCATCATTAATGAAGATCATGTAATTCATGCCGTCAAAAATCATGCGGAGCCGATGGGAGACACCCCAGGAAATGCGTTTACCCACATTTGTCCAGACAGCATCATATAACTCCTCAAAGCCATTGAGATAGAAAAAGGAAGACATGGAAGCACCACCATAACAGTCATCTAACCAGTTATTGATAGTGATATAATTGTCAGCATCCTGCCAAAAGATAAACCCTCCACGACCTTTTTCTCCCTGTCCTCGTCTAGTTCCAGGGGGAGTAATGTCCACCTGTAAATCCGCTATGTCTGGCTGATCCCAATCAATGGTGTAGGCAGTGCGACCTGGATTAGGATGCTTAGCATCAGCTTGCACTTTGGCTGTACTATTCCCAGTCAGCTCAATTACCCCTAGCCCAATATTCCGATGCCAGACTTTGCTGCCACTAGTGGTGGTTTTTCCCATCAAGTCCCCAGCTGCACCAGCAAAATCTTCAGTGATAGCTATTTCGGTACCCTCTACTACCCAAGGGGAGCCTAGGTCGAGTTCAGAAGGAATAGGGATAGTGCGTGGGTGAGCCTCAAAGGCGCGAAAATACAGACTATTATTAGGGTTAATCCCACCAATGCCAACACCGGTAGCGTTTGCCAGGCGGGTATCTGTAAACAACTTGTTAAAGACTAACTGGCCATTGAGGTACAGGCTGAAGGTCTTACCATCATCTAATATCTGTAAAGAGTTGATCGCTCTTGGCTGTAAATACCATAGATCGCTCACAGCTAAACATTCCCAGCTATCATGGTCTTGAATTGTAAGTTGACATTTGTCCCCGTCTGCTAGGAAACTCCAGAATTGGTTTTTATCCTGAACACGCCACACAATGCGGACTCCAGTTATCTGAGTAGAGGTTTCCACCAGCAAATGGATTAGCCCAGAGGGTGTGGGACACTCCAACATAGCGAGGCTATCCGGTTGAGTGGCTCTAGCACCATCAGCTGTTAACTCATAACTTCCTTGAGAGACACTCCAGAAACCACCCTTGTCCGCTTCAGCACCATCTAGCAAACCATCACCAATCAGGTCATCTGCTGCCTGAGCTGTACCGTACCAGGTGGCGATGTCTGAAATTTGGGCTACATTAGCGCCATAAATGCGCGTATCGACTTCAAAACCATTCTGTCCCAAAATACTTTGGTATACACCAGCATATACTGTCGCATCATCATTGAAAGGATCAATAGCAATGGGACGCATGTTAGGGTAAGCCGCAAGACCATGAGCATTAGGAACAGAAGCAGCATAATAGGCGGCTCCCTTTTCCCGCATAACTACGATGTAATAAACCTGGAGATTTTGTAAGCCCCTAAATGCTGAGAGTAGATACCCCCCCAAGCGAGTCCACAACTCTCCATTTTCTGTCCCAGTGGCATGAACAATAAAGGCATTTCCCTCTGCAGTCGCGTCAACAGGAACTTCCCTGGGGAACCAACCCACTGCCAGATTCTCATCAATATTTGGCAATTTAAATGGTTTGAAATATTTGGAAATTCTGGAGGTACTACGAATCCACCATAGGAGCTTTCGCAGCATCCTGCTTTTTCCCTGACTGGAAGTCCAACGCAGAAGTCGTTTAGCCGGTTTATCTGTCTCAGGACCAATCATCCACCGATGAAGTCGTTCTGTTAGGGGTTCAATCCTTTCGGTCTGGGATGTATTATGACCATTGCTCAGAAACACTCCAAAGGCCAGTCCATTGGTACGGGTGTACGGACCATACGCAATCCCCTGTCTGCCCCACGCAGGTTTTAGCAGGGGCTGGAGACGTAATGCGCCATTGTCAATCCCAATCAGCTTTTCGACATCTATACCCTTACGAACTGCACCACTGGAACTTTTAGTACCAATGGTTTTACCTGCACAACAGTTGTCTGAGAATGAGTCTGTGAAGGATTTGTTTACTAAATTTTCTGGTGGATTTAATTGTTGCATATTCTTACTTAATGTTTATATAGTGTTGTTTAATATCTATTTATGAATTTTATATTTGATAGATGATAGCTGACATTGTCAAGATTAACAAAAAATCAAATGGATATATGATGTCCCATATATCCAGAACTGATATGACTGATAAAAATCTTGAACACTCTTGTTACTTATGATTTCATGATTATCTTAAATGAAGTTGCCAAATTGGCTAATTTATCGCTAGCGATGCAGCGCGGTCTTGGGGGTTTCCACGGGGCTTACAAGGTGCGGACGCAGGTTCCGCACACAGCCCCTCCCCATGAGCGACTGCATCAATACTCTTCAGAATTATGAGTCAAACTATATCGACGAAATAATTCATATTTTTTAAAAAAGCAGTCTAAAAACTCCCCTTCTGACACATCCTTTAGGGTTAGCCAGCGTGGATGAGCAATGAGTTGTTTCATTTGAGATTGATGTTGGTCTAGGGCAGTACGTTTGATATCAAAAACATCACCAATATAGACAGATAATCTAAAATCATTCAGTAAGCGAAACCCTGATATCATGGTTTTTTTAAAAAAGGAGACTAGCTTTGGTTTACTCCCTTCGACCCTTGTCCAGGGCCAGTGATTCCAGAACCATATAGGATACTCATAAACTGTCACATCAAATTTAATTGTTTTGAGTGCAGCTACGACAATTTCATTGGTAGCATTATGGTCAGATACCCCATCGTTGTAGTAGGGAATAAAAATTTCTTCAGGAAGATAGTTAAGAATAATTTTGGCGACGTTATGGATAGCCAAATTTCGGGTTTTATCTAATGTTCCATCTTTGAATTCCAAAAAGCTGACATCATGCTTTTGCAGACCAAGTTTTTGAGCTGCTGCCAAGGCTTCATTAGCACGTATTGATTTTACCTGATTTTCTGGAATCAGATGAGCATGAGATTGACATCCATCTGTCATAAAAACAATTTTTACATCGGCTCCGGCTTGCTTTTTACGGATAATTGTTCCACCACAACCAAGGGTTTCATCATCCTGATGGGGTGAAAATATAATCGCCGAGCGTCTTAGATTATTTCTGTCATACTCAACTCTAGTACTATGGACTAGAAAACGATAAAACTGGCGTACCAGAGTTTGTAAGGATAATTTATTGCTCATTTTTAACTTGTCACTTGTCACTATTCCCTGTTAGGATGTTCAACACTTCTGTCTTTTGCTTTAAAATAAGGCGTTGCTGATTCTGAGTATGATTGTGCCCCCCTAGGGCGTGTTTTCAAAGTTTTCCGCAAGATTATGATCCCCCCCAGCCCCCCTTAATAAGGGGGGAGCCATACTCAAAGTCCCCCTTTTTTAAGGGGGATAATGGGGGATCTCCGAGGCAAGAAGACACGCCCTAGCCCCCCAAGTTTGGGAGTTTGGGGGATTTAGGGGGCTTTAGCAAAGCCAAACGATCGCGCATTCATACTTCAATTAAGTAACGCCTCAAAGAATAGTCTTGTACTGCTTGAGTAAATCATCAACAACTTTCTCGAAAGAAAATAGTTCAACTGCTCGCTGATGTCCAGCTTGTCCCATGGATGTTCTAAGTTCTTGGTCAGAAAGAAGTTGCAAGATGGCGTCTGCCAAAGCATTAGCATTACTCCGTTCAACCAGCAAACCTGTCTTACCATCTTCCACAATCTCGGGAAAAGCACCAGCTTGGGTAGCAATAACGGGAAGACCTGCAACCATAGCTTCCACAATTGGCATCCCAAATGCTTCGTGACATACTGACGGAAATACAAAAATGTCTGCCTGCTGATAATAATTGACTAACTTAGATTGAGGAAGGGAGCCAGTGAAGGATACTTGGCTGGCTAGATCAGCACCAAAGTGATCATTCAATTCGGAAAGGTATCGTCTCACGTAACCTGTCCAACTTTCATCACCGTAGAATGACGCTAACTCTGCCACTTTGGAGTCATCACTTAATCCGACAAGATAGTCGTAGGGTAATGCACCTACAGGACCAACGAGATCAAGTTTGGTTTGAGGGCAGCGCTCGAGCACTTTTTTAAACGCTTCTAATAAGACATGGGAGCCTTTTTCTGGAGATACTCTACCCACATAGAGTAATCGTTTAGCCGGATTGTTGCTTCTGCCATTTTGCTGATTATGGCTGACATAGAAATTTATGAAGCGATCAAGGTTTACCCCATTAAAAACCGGCTGACAGCGCTCGGCAAATTTAGGAAAACGCTGGCGAATACCTTCTGTGATATAGTTACTAGTACCAATAACTAAATCTACCTTACTAAGCCGCTTTTCTAGAATTTTGTGATCGAGTTGGGTCAACCACTCACAATGCATGTGCAGGGCAATTTTTATTCCTGGGTTTAAGGCTCGTATCACTGGAATAAACTGAGATAAGTTGTGAATGTGAACAACATCACATTGCTGTTTTTTCAAGTCATTGGCTACCTGTAAAATATATGCTAGGTAATAGAGTTGGGAGCCAAATATAGGACGTTTTTGATTCTGGAATCCTGGAATTTTTTCCAGATAGTTTAGCAGTTTTTTATCCCGGCCTATGGGAATATATCGATAGTCTACTCCGTCATGACTTGCCGTATTAAAGCGTTCTCCTGGTGTATAGACAATAACATCACCATCTTGAACTAAAAGACGGACGAATTCATAGGTCAAAATACCGATAGAATCCATCGGATTTGGAAACGAGGTCATCACAAAGGGTTGACAGACAAATGCTATCTTTAATCGTTTCTTAGAATCTGCTCCGTTTAATTGATGATTTAATTTGTTGTTTAATTTGTTTTGCTCTCGGTCAATCCTAGCTAATTTATTTTGCACTAAAGTGGTGTAGACTACAGTGTTACTGGGATTGAGTTTGAGGACATTGTTATAGGACGCGATCGCATCATCTAATTTGCCTTGTTCTTGGAGAGCAACTCCCAAGGTATAATGGCTGTTTACCAAGTCTGGCTGTATTGCGATCGCTTTCTGGTAGTAAGCCACCGCAGTCTTCAAATCGCCTCCTATTTTCCGAGTAACGCCCAAATCGTGATTTAATGCAGCGTAGTAGGCCTGTTTTTCTTGGGAAAGCTGCCCTTGAGCGTAGAGAGCATTACCCAAATTCACATCAGCTTCAGCACAGTTCGGCTGAATCTCCAAAGCTTTTTGATAGCATGCGATCGCATTTTCCCACTTGCCTTGTTGTTGTAGAGCATAGCCAAAGTTGTTGTAAAGCGCTACCGAGTTCGGCTGTAGGGCTAACGCTCGCTGATAAGCTTCCACTGCTTCTGACAATTGACCTTGAGCTTGACGCAAATTGCCTAAACTGAACCAAGCCTTGAAAGACTCCGGATTGACAAGGAGGGTTGTATTGAAAAACTCCTCAGCAGTTTGGTACTTACCTACCTGTTGTGCTAGCATTCCTAACCCATACAAGGCATCTGGTTGGTTAGGTATTCCTGCTAGAATCTGACGATAAACTTGCTCAGCTTCGACCAAGCGATTGGCTCGATGATATTGAAGAGCAACTTGAAGTGCTTCAGAAAGTTGTGTCACTGTTGTAATCCTCAATTTTTACTTTTTAATTGGTAATTGGTAATTGTATAGAGTTGTGAACATATTCGCCCTTGGGTATTGGCAATAAGTGTGTTCACAACCCAGATAAAAACCCTATATCTATAGCAGTCGCCAGCGATGCAGCGCGGTCTTGGGGAGCCAGTGCGGTCTTGGGGGTCTCCCCCATGAGCAACTGGCGTGGTTTCCACGGGGCTTACAAGGTGCGGACGCAGGTTCCGCACACAGCCCCTCCCCATGAGCGACTGCATCAAGACAGGGCAGTTAGGACATGACAAAAGTCTCAAACCTAAGTAAGCGAAAGAGTTTGACTTCTGACTTCTGACTTCTGACTTCTGACTTCTGCTATAACTAGGGATAAGCAAAGTAAAAACTCTCTGAATTATGATTCAACATAATCGAGCGCAACTTTGAAGCAATCTCATCCCGTAGGGGAGCAGCTTCGGCTTTAGTAAGCCAAGTGAATAGTTTCTCCACAGCTTGAGGAGACGGATCAATTTTGAGTGCCTCTTGGAGTAGACGAAATGCACCAGCAAGATTCCCATTCTTTAGGGGAATTACCATATGGTTTAGACAATAATTAAAGTAATGGTTACGAGCTTTGGCTGTAATTGCTGCACAATGCTCAGCAGGAAGATAGCTCTCGGAAATTTCAATCCCCTGGCGGATAGACGTTGCTTGAGCTCCAGATAATATCAGTTCACTGGTCATATTATTATCATGCTCACGGTAACGTGCCAAAATATCGCCTTCGTACCACCAATCATAAAAACTAGCAATACGCTTATAAATTTCCCAGTCAGGAGTATACGTGTTCCCCGGATCGTAACAGCCCAGATGTTCATGAGTAGAGCGACGAATCACAACTGCACAGGGATTCAAGACATTGGAAGTGCCAATCTTCCACAGCCAATCTTGATGGATACCCGTATCTTTTCCATACACTTGTTGGGAGAAAATTATCTTTCCTTTCTCATTGATATTTTCATAACCCGTAAATGCTGCTCCCACAGAATCACTACATGTTTCTAGACTCTTCTTCAAGCGGGAATAATAACCTGGAAGAACATATTCATCTTCAGGAAGCACATGAATCCACTGACCGCGACTGAGGGCAATACCAAGATTAAAATTGCGTCGGGCACCGATATTTTCTGGATTGCGGTAGTAGCGAACTACCCCTCCCCCAATCGAATTCACCAAATCGTATAGAGGAGGTGTGCTGGCATTATCCATAACCAAAATTTCCATCTCCTCTTCGCCCTGCCATTGAGCCAATACACTGGCCAAACATTCTAGAAGATAGTCAGTACGGTTATATAAAGGAATAATTACTGTCCAAAACGGTCGCTTGTCTTCACTTACCGATACGCTCGGAATCCCTGGAAACTGATATCCCCCGATCGTAACGTCTGGTTGTTCTACCTGCGGTGGTGTTAGTGTCTCAAGAGATACTGTAGAACCGTTATCAGAACCTTTGTCAGAACCTTTGTCAGAACCGTTGTCAGGATTGACTACTTTCCCATACCGGGGATTGACTAGCATTAACCCTTGTCGATAAGCAGATGCTGCCTCCTCTAACTGCTTCTGGGTTTGGTAAATCCTGCCTAAATTAAAGTACACTTCCCCATAACTAGGATTGAGTTCGAGAACCTTCTGATAAGATGCGATCGCATTTTCAAACTCACCTTGGTCTTGAAGCACCACTCCCAAATTGTAATGAGCGCTGACCAAATCTGACTGCATCGCCACCGCTTGGCGATAGTAAGCCACAGCATTAGTCAAATCTCCTGCTTTTTGCCGGGTAACCCCTAGCTCATGGTTCAATTGTGCGTAGTGTGCTTGTTTTTCTAGGGCAAGCTTCTCTTGAGCGTGGAGTGCATTGCCCAAATTCACATCAGCTTCAGTGCAGGTAGGCTCAATCTCCAAAGCTTGTTGATAAGATGCGATCGCATCGTCCCAATTACCTTGTTGTTGTAGAGCATACCCAAGGTTGTTGTAAACCGGTACTAAGTTCGGCTGTATTGTTAAAACTCGTTGGTAACACTCCACCGAGTCAGACAACTGACCTTGACCTTGGCACAAATTACCTAAACTGAACCAAGCCTTAACAGAATTCGGCTCCGCTTCCACAGTAGCTCTGAACAGCTTCTCGGCAGTATCATACTGACCTGTTTGCTGTGCCAGCACCCCTAAGCCATATAAAGCTTCCGGATGATTAGGCTGTTGTTCCAAAATCTTATAGTAAAGCTGTACAGCTTGGTTTAAGCGATTGGCTTGACGATGTTGAACAGCAATTTGTAGTGCTTCAGAAACAGTTTCCATCGCAAATTGTCTTGGTTTATGGACTACATTTAATAGAAAATCTTCCAATGCTCTTACCGGTTTCAAGTCACCATATAACTTATGCTTATTTTCAGCAACTTGATCAGATATGTATTGACGATATTGAGCATCTTGACCCAACCGTACCGCAATTTTCACATAATCCTCTTTACTCGAAGCAATTGTCTCTTCCAGACCCATCATTTTTAGAATTGCCATCGTATGCCGACCACGCATCAAATCTCCTGGCAATGTCACAATCGGAATATTATGGGCAATCGATTCCAAACTAGAGTTACATCCAGACCAACCAATGCTATCCAAGAATACATCCGCTATCGCTGAGGTTCCAGCAAACCTCCTGTTATTCATGAATGGTAAAAATATGCAGTAGTCTGTATAATCGAGGCCAAATTTATTAAAAGCATCCCTTAAACGCTGCTCAAATATCTCAGTAACCCGGTCACTTTTAACATATTTAATAAATACAAACTTACACCGATGAGCTAACTCCTTAGCAATTCTAGGAAATACATCATCATAGTCAGGTAAATACTTATATAACGATTGGCAACACCAGAACATAATCTCATCATCATCTAAGCCTATGTCCTTTTTAGCGATCGCTTCCGGTGTAATTTCCAAAGGCGTGTAATGGATAGAGAGATTCGGTAATCTAACTAACCTCTCACTATAATGATCTTGAGCATTTTCTGCTTCCATTAAATCACTACTTAAGTAATAATCAATCGTCGGCATCCCACTAGTATCCGGATGTCCCCAAGATGTCATTTGAATTGGAGCCAGTCTTAAACAACCCAACTTAACTGTAGTTGGCGACATCCCGAATTCCGGAAAAATAAGGATGTGTAATTTATCTTCTGTAATTACCTCACACCATTCTTCGATAGTGAAAGAACCTTGAACAAATTTTACAAATGATTTTGCGGCTATTGCTGTTTCCTTATCCTGTTTTAACCCTGTGTGATAACCAAATAGTTCAAAATTCGATCTATCTAGATTTTCTACCCAGCCCTTAATCGGTATTTTCCAATTAGAATGATCCCAAAAGAATTCCGAAATAACTCCAATCCGAACTTTTTCATGAGGCGCTAAATTTGGTAGAGGAATTTTCTGGCTCCACCGGGGATAGCACTGGGACATGATCTGGCAAATCATTTGTCCATAAATTTCCTGTAACTCTCGGTTATTTAACCCTTGATAGGCCAGATAAAAAGGCTGAAACGCTCCCACCGCGTTAGCGGCACTTAGCAGTTCCCTTGGACTTAGCTCTGTATCGCTCTGTGTATAGCTATCCGCTAATTTTTTAAGACTACCTTGGTAATTATTTCGCGTTACCTTGATTTCATCAACACTTGAATAAATGATCGGAATCTGACACACGCACATGGCCAGTTTAGCTTCAGCCAAGTTAGGGTTAATACTTAATGCTTGCTGGTAAGACTGTAGGGCTTCCTCTAGCTTGCACTGTTCGTGGAGTGTATTTCCTAAATTGTTATAAGCCTCAGCAAAGTCAGGTTTCAGCCTAATCGCTTCCTGATAGGACTGTACCGCTTCCTCTAACTTGCCCTGTTTTTGGACTATTGTTCCCAAATTGTTATGAGCGTCAGCATAGTCAGGTTTAAGCCTAATTGCTTCTTGGTAAGACTCTCTTGCAGCATCCAACTTTTCCTGTTTTTGGAATAGAGCTCCCAAATTGTTATGAGCCTGAAAACAATCAGGTTTAATCCTAATTGCTTCCTGGTAGGACTCTCGTGCAGCATCTAACTTGCCCTGTACCTGGAGTACATTTCCCAAATTACTATAAGCCAGAGCATAGTCAGGTTTGACCCTAATCGCTTCTTGGTAGCACTGTACCGCTTCCCCTAACTTACCCTGATGATGAAACAAATTCCCTAAATTGTTATGAGCCAGAGCATAGTCAGGTTTAAGCCTAATCGCTTCTTGGTAATACTCTACCGCTTTCTCTAACTCTCCTTGTGCCCATAAGACATTTCCCAAATTGTTATGAACTTCAACCAAGTCAGGTTTTCTGGTTAAGGCTTGTTGGTACAACCCTACCGCTTCCTCTAACTTGTTTTTTGCCTCAAGTATACTTCCCAGATTAGCAATTGCTATCAGGTTATAGGGTTTCGATAAAAGCTTTTCCTCACCCTGATTATCCCCCTGAATCTGTAGTACCTGTCTGTAGATAGATTCAGCCTCATCTAATTTACCTAATTGATGATTTTGAGCAGCTGTATTGATTAGAGATTCAAGGTTTGATTCTAACAATTGGTTGGTAGTCATATAGCGGTTTGCAGGGCAGAGCTAGGTTGCTGTAATACTAAATCCGGTTTGATTAGATATCAATCATGAAAAATTATTTCACCCTAGTTGTCCGGTCAGTTTGGCAAAACTTTACATAACTTTACATTAAGGCGTCCAGGAATAAATTTTTGCTATACTAGTTTTATAGGAAGAGTTAGGGAATCCGAACATGAACCACTGCGTTGGTACTACCGAAGCCGCATCTCTATTAGGTATTTCTTCTCGACGATTGCGCCAACTCCTGGAGAAGGGTCGGGTCAGGGGTGCCTATAAAAGTGGCAAATTCTGGATTATTCCTCTTTTCAAGCACCTACCACAAATCACCAAAGGTACCCGTGGACCAAAGGGCAAATGGCGTACCAGTCGTCCTCCCGCTTTAGCCACCATCAATGTCAACCGTAATCGGATTGGCAGCAACAATGCTAAACCTCCCCAAGACCGTCAGCCAGTGATTTCGGTAAAACGAAGCGGCAACAATCTATATGGCAACCAGATCGAAATCCTTGGTCCATGTCGGATTGTCTATCAGCCCGATCACCCACTGCGTTGTGGTGCTCGTCTATGGATCGAAACCTTCAGTGATGTTCATTTTATTGGTGGTAGTTTTCCGGCTAGTGCTTGATACTAAGGGCATTGCTGATTCTGGCTATGGTTTCCCCAATTCTGGGGGTAACAAAACTTTCAAAGTCCCTCAGAATTCGAGGAGCAACAGGGGCTTTAATAAAACCAGATGATCGCGCATTTATTCCTTAATTAAGGAACGCCAAAACTATGAGATTTATCAGCCCTAAAATAGATTATGTATTCAAAAAAATATTTGGTTCCAAAGAAAGTAAAAATATATTAATTAGTTTTCTAAATGCCATTATTTATGATGGCGAACCAATCATTCAATCTTTAACCATTATTAATCCCTATAATCCCGGTCAAGTGTTGACTTTAAAAGACACTTATTTGGATGTAAAAGCAGTGTTAGCGGATGGAGAGATTGTCCTAATTGAAATGCAAGTATCATCCATGACTGGTTTTAGCAAACGGGTACTTTATAATATGGTGAAAGGATATGTTAATCAGTTAAAAACAGCAGAGGACTATATTCGTCTTAAACCTGTTATAGCTGTCACAATTACGGATTTTATTTTGTTTGACGAAACTCAGCAAATTATTAATCAATTTGTGTTTCAAGAAAAAACAGAAAAGTTTGAATGTCTGGAAGAGGAATTGCAGTTAATATTTATAGAATTACCGAAATTCCATAAAAGACTCTCAGAATTAGAAACTTTAGCCGATAAATGGATTTATTTCATCAAATAAGCTTCTAGTTTCGATAACATTCCTCCTTCTTTAGGAGAAGTATCAGAGATAGAATCAGCTTTAAATCTTGCTAATCAAGCTGGGATGACGCCAGAAGAATTAGAAATTGCCGATCGCCGTGCTATGGCATTACAAGATGAAAGAGGGAAAATAACTTATGCTGAAGAAATCGGTAGAAAAAATGAGGCGATCGCCTTAATAATACGTCAACTGAAAAAGCGTTTTGGGGAAATTGATAAAAAAACCATTAGCAAAATAGAAATTTTAACAATTGAAGAGTTGGAAAATTTGGGAGAAGACTTCTTAGATTTCAATAACATAACTGATTTAGAAAATTGGCTTAACTAGCATTCAGCCCGGATATAGCGTTCATAGGACTCATGAGGTACACATTATTTTTTACCTCTTCCCTCTTCCCTTTTCCCTCTTCCGTTCGCGTTCGCCTTTGGCGTGAGGCTCAACGTAATCAGGCGCGCGTCTCCGGGGGAAACCCCCGCGTGAAGGCGCTGCCTCCCCAAGACCGCGCTGCCTCCCCAAGACCGCGCTGCATCACTGCTACCTCCTCCCTAAAAACCAGAAATTTGACCTCACAAGTCGTAGAATTCCTATAGTTGGTAGGGTAATGGCATTGCCCAAACAGCAGTAGCGAAGCTGATCGCAAAAACGATCGCAAAAATATAATTATGATCGACACTTATGATATTGTTGTAGTTGGTGCTGGTCCAGTGGGATTAGCCACTGCCATTGGCTTACAGCAGCGAGGTATCTCTAATTTTATAGTCCTTGATCAAACTCGTGCCTTTCGTCGAGTGGGTCAGGTTATCGATCTTCTGCCCAATGGATTAAAAGCCCTCAACCACATAGCGCCTTCTGCTTACGAAGCCGTTAAAAACACGGATATGGAGTTTTTGCAGAAAGTGCAACCCAATCAAAAATGGGTTTACAAAAATTTGAAGGGAGAGCAAATTCACTCAATTCCTCTTAGCTATGAGAGTTGGTTCAAGGATTATGGAGAGGGTCGAGTCTCAATTTCTTGGTATGATTTACAGACCACTCTCAGACAGCAACTTCCCGTTGAACAGGTTAAAGCGAATCATCGTTGTATCAATGTAGTCGATGAAGGAAACACCGAATATGTTCGGCTAGATTTTGTTTCTGATGCAGCCATAGAAGCAAATCCCTATGCTCATTGGTCAAACAGACAAAACGATGAGGATACAGTCTCCTTTAATTCAGAACATAGTCCCCAACAATTTCAAAAACAATCAACCCGGGCTAGGCTAGTTGTTGCTGCAGATGGGATCAACTCTAGCATTCGTCGAATTGTTTATAATGATAGTCCCTACAGTGGTTTAGCACGACCTGACTATTCCGGGTTTGCCGCCCTATTCTGTATGGAAATCACAGATATTCCCCCAGAGCTAAGCACAGAGCTTGAAAACAAATTTTTTCAGCAGGAACGGATTATAAGTATCACTAATGATCGCACTAATGATCAAATCTCAGAGGATTCCCCTTCTATGGAATCCCCACGGATGCTCCTATTTCGCCGTTCCAATGCTCAGTTTGGGTATTTGATCCATCTTCCTTTAAACCAGGAGGAGTTGACAGAAAAATCTGGAAGTGCCTTAATTGCTTTAGCATTACGAGAGTTGGAAAACGCTAATTTTCCCAAAGCTCTCACACAATTAGTGGCGTTATCTCCTCCTGTCAAAATGCAATCCCGTCCGTATTACATTCACCGTGTAGAAACTCTATCTCCCTGGAGTTCAGGTAGAGTTGTATTAGTGGGTGATGCCGCCCATGGGATGCCTCCTTTCATGGCTCAAGGGGCTAATCAAGGATTGGAAGATGCTCTGGTTGTAGCTACCCTTATCGCTAATATTGTACATAAAAATAATCTTGATAATATCCAAGCAATCGCCAATGCTTTCCTTAACTATGAATCTCTTCGTCGTCCATTAATGGAGAAGATTCAACAAGCAACATTGACCAGAATTCCCTACAATAACAAACAAGCATGGCAAGACTACCAACAATTGGTATATTGTCGTAATTTTGACCAACTGCTGGAGCGATGTAAGCATTCAGCCCTCAGCCGTCAGCCATCAGCCAAAGGCTGAGAGCTGAGAGCTGAGAGCTGAGAGCTGAGAGCTGAGAGCTGATAGCTGAGAGCTGAGAGCTGATAGCTGATTGCTTACACAAAGCCAAACTGATTAAGCTTTCATCCTAATTACATCCTCACTCAAAACTTGATTTAATTTGCCACTGCGATATCCTTCTAAATCCAGGGTCACATAGACAAAACCCAACTCCTGAAACTCTGCCACTAACTTCGGTAAATCTGTCGTTACCACAAATTCCTTAATCTCTTCCGGTAGTAACTCAATTCGTGCGGTATCTCCTTCTGAACGAACCCTCAAATTGGAGAAACCTAACTTCCGTAAATAGATCTCTGCTCGTCCTACCCGTTGTAACTTAGCTACTGTAATCATTTCCCCATAGGGAAAGCGAGAACTCAGACAAGGTTGGGCAGGTTTATCCCACCACGGCAGTCCTAATTGTTTCGAGAGTTGGCGCACTTCCGCCTTACTTACCCCCACTTCCGCTAAAGGCGATCGCGCACCTCGTTCCTTGGCCGCCTGAATCCCTGGACGATAGTCCCTTAAATCATCCCCATTCACCCCATCGACTACATAAGGATAGCCTCGCTCCAGGGCTAGAGGTTTGAGAGTGTCGTGGAGTTCACTTTTGCAAAAATAACAGCGATTGACCGGGTTAGAGGTATAATTGGGATTATCCATCTCATGGGTTTGGACAACCTCATGAGTAATGCCAATGGTAGCGGCTTGGATGCGAGCGTCTTCTAATTCTTCTGGTAATAGTGACGGGGATTCAGCAGTGACCGCTATTACGCGATCGCTTAAAACATCGTAAGCAATTTTAGCAACTAGCGTGCTATCAACTCCCCCAGAATAGGCAATCAAAGCCCGTTCCATCTCAGCAAATATAGTTTTTAATTGCTTGAGTTTCTGCTCTAGCATGGTTTTGATAAATAATTTTCCCTGTTTGTAGCACTATCCCATCTACTATCATGCCCGATTTATCATGATTAGACTTCGCGGTATAGCACTACCCATTAAAATTAGGACATTGTCTTGATGCAGTCGCTCATGGGGGAAACCCCCTTTGGCGGCGCTTCATCGCTCCTAAACTCCGAAACGTGAGTATAGCTTACTTCTGACTTCTGACTTCTAACTTCTGACTTCTGACTTCTGACTTCTGACTTCTGACTTCTGACGCTAAGCGTAGCACTATAAATCAAAACTCCCGTTGCCAGAAGATTAGGATAGCGATCGCTAAAAGTAGCACGATGTACAGTAATCCATAAAGTCCATTTAAAAACAGTTCTGGGAACGGGGGTAAGACACCATAGACGGCATCATTCTTTAAATTGAGCCGTGATAAATCCGGGATAACCAAGTATAGGGTTTCGGTCATCCGCTCAATGCCAGGGTTTTCGCTCAACTTGCTTAACTCCACTAAATCACGGCTCAAGTGTCCCATCATATAAATCCCAAACGTAAGTAACGTTGCTAGGAGTGAACTAGTAAAGACACCAAACATTAGCGCTACTGCTGTGATTAGAGACAGTTCTAGAAATTGGTAAAGCACCGAAACCAGGATGCTAACCACAGGGTATTCAATACTAGAGGCACGTAAGCCCAGCAGATAAATGGCAGTCATAGCCACAACCAGCACAGCCAATACACCCGATAACCCTAAGTGTTTGCCAATGATAAATTCAGCCCGGCTAAGAGGCTTGGGAATTAACACTAATACAGTACGCTTTTCGATTTCCTTGTTAATCAACCCGGTACCAACAAATACCGCCACGATTACACCCAGGATACCCATCCCAGCTAGACCCAAATCCAGAAAAATTTTCTCTTCTGTGGTTGCTGCTATCTCAGGTAACAGCCTCAGAGCTATGCCTAGGGCTAGGGCAAAAAAGCCGATCAGATATAAAACGCGATCGCGTATCACTTCCCGAAAACCATTAGCTGCGATCGCCCAAATTCTTGCCAAACTCACCTACTATCTCCTATGCTCCTCTTTTGCTTCCATCATAGGAGAGGTACACAAGTTTGGGATTTTTGCTATAAGCTTAAGTCATGGATGATAGAGAAGTCATCAAGAACCGCCCAGAATTCGCTTAGGTGCGCTTGACCTTGGCGAATTAAATTCGCCAAGGTCAAGCG
>NZ_JAAHHC010000061.1:0-32743 GCF_010672265.1 Moorena sp. SIO3A2 | reverse complement strand
GGACAATTCGGGAAATGGAAACAGCCTGTCAAGTAGTCGATCTGTCGGGGGAGAAATCCTAGATAAGTGGCTTTGGGCAGGAATACCTATTTGTGAGAATGGGAAGCCTACACTATACGCTTCGCGTTAGTGTAGGAGGATGTCACTATTGCTAGTCAGGTTATTGCCCAGTCAGAAGTCAGAAGTCAGAAGTCAGAAGTCATAACTTCCAATTCTAAATTCTTAATTCTTAATTCTTAATTCTCAGGCTCCATCTCGGCAAAATGTTCCATCAGCATCCGGTGGATAAAGATGTAGCCTCCCCCTACTTTTTGTAGGAAGATGCGATCAGCGGCATAGTCCAGGAAGCGGGCATAGTTCCAAGGGATGCAATTGTTGAAGTAGAGGACAAGGCGGAGGAAGAAGTGTTGGATGCTCGCCATACCACCATTTACCATGCCTCCGATCAGCCCGAATATCAGCCCTAACATTAACCCTCCCATTAACCCTTCCGTTAGCCCTTCCGTTCGCCCTGCCATCAGCCCTGCCATCAGCTCTTCCGTTGGCCCTTCCGTTAGCCCTTCCGTTAGCCCTGCCATCAGCCCTGGGATCAACCCGACCATTAGCCCGACCATCAGTAATAAAGTTATAGCATTACAAGCTGATTTCCAAATTCCTTGATTTGGATTTGTTTTTGTTTGAATTTCTGAACTTTCTAGCCCGAACATCAGCCCTCCTATCAGCCCTCCTATCAGCCCGGTCATCAGCCCTCCCATCAGCCCAAACATCAGCCCAAACATCAACAGGTTAATCAAGATTTTTTTCCAATTAAATTGAAGTATTTCAACTGTTTTTATTTCTTCCTTTGATCCTTCCTTCAGCCCTGCCACCAGCCCTAATATCAGCCCTAATATCAGCCCTGGCACCAGCCCTAATATCAGCCCTAATATCAGCCCTGACATCAGCCCAACCATCAGCCCGATCATCAGCCCGACCATCAGTCTATAAGTTTGTTTTTGCTTTCTATTTACTAACCAATATGGCTGCATGTTTTCAATTAAAAATACTGTTTGCGACTCCTCAACCATCCTCTGATCCATCCAAATTAACCAACGCTTTACTTGCGCTTTATTGTATCGTTGATTAGTCTTCCGACGCTTAAACATTTTCTCGATATATGCATCAAAAAGCTGCCTGCGCCATTCCTCCACTACCTCAGTTCTAGGCAAATCCTCAACTGCTACTCCCTGATAAGCTAGGGTCATAATATTGAGCATTAAGGGCGAATTTGCTAACTTTTTCCATTCTTTATCCTTTTCAATTAATGTCCTCAATCCCGTTAAATCAGCCCCGACAAGATTCAAGTAATCATATATTTGTGCTAAACTAAGCACTCTTAGATAAACTGCTTTCTGAAAATTGAGACGGTTAGAAAGAGCTTCATAGTCTTTAATCCGACTACACACTACCAACTCGGCACCATAATCTTTCTTGAATCGGTTCAACGCTAGGATACATTCGTCTCGATAGTCTGCCTTTACTTCATCCAAACCATCAAGTAATGGTAGTAGTTGCTGGTTCTTTACCCAAGCTTGTCTAATTTTCTTGGGAACTTGATATATAGTGTTCAGTTCCTCTACTAACCAATCGGCTATCGCCTGCCGTTTCTTTGCCCAAGAGGAGAGGTTAAAGACTACGGGAATTAGCTGATCAGTGTCTTGTTCAGCACGATCGATTAAATTCCGGGCAAGTTCCAGTAAGGTTGTAGTTTTTCCTGACCCTGGGTCTCCTAAAATTAGTAGGGTTCTTCCTGTACCAATTTGGTCAAAAACATCAATTACTTTAGTTCCTTCAGAGAGCGGTTGAGGTGAGTTTTCACCGATTTCGATAATTTCACTCCAAGGATTAGTAATGGCATCTGGTCTCTCCTCTAATCCCAATTCAATTAGTACCTGGTTATGGAGGGATTTTTCCAGAACGCCTTTAATCCAATAGTTCTTGACTTTAGCGAGTAATGCCTGACGGTTGCGGTATTCTTGGCGAGTTAAGGTTGGTGACTGATTCGGAACATAATTATAATGATTATGGATGTCACCACCAATTTGATGAGCATGGACTCTATCAGCAACAACAAATCCACCCCCCAACTTTACAGATTTTAGTGCAGCTACATCTTTTCTCTGAACTTCATTAGGTTTCCTTTGCTTGTGGCTAGAATTTAAAGTCACAAATTGCTTTGATTCATACTCGCCCTTAGATATTTGTTTATGTTCACCTAATTCATCCTTAGTTCGCTTGTTTTCTCTCCAAAAAACAAATACAATACCGACGATAAAACAGGTAGTGACTAACCAACCGGCAGGGTGGCCACCAGCGAACAAAAAGATTACTAGTAAACTAGTAAAGACTTGGGCTATTTGCCAAAACAGAGAACTCAGACCAGCTTTAGCTTCTTCGTAGAGACTCATTTCTTCGCGTTTAACTGGAGACATACTCGCTAACCTATCTATCCCCTCATAGATTAATCAGGTCTTTTAAGAGGCGTTTGAGAATTCGACCACATAAGGTAATACAGGAGCTAAAAGCTAGCAGGACAACAACTAGGCAGAAGTAGCGGTTTACTTCCCAAACGTTCCAGGTACCCACACATTGATCAAAGCCTGTAAAATTTTCTTTAGTTATCGACTGAAATATCCAGCCAAAAATAACGTATAGGATGCCAAGACCAATGGCATCCTGAATTGTCAAATAGACATCTCGCCAGAAGTCACCTATTAAGGTTTTACCAACTAGGTCTAAGGGGTCCCAAATATTGATAAGGAGTTGATAAATAACCTTCCCAAATCTTGTTTTTGGTCTAATGGGTGCCTGTGTTGGAACTTGAGTTGGCTTACCAACTGGTCTGTGGGGTATTGGTTCCTGCTCTGAGGTCATGCAAAACGTAGATATCATTTTTGATAAAGCTAGCACATCCTGTCTCTACTTATACAGCATTTTATAGAAAATTTACCCAGGGTAAACGCATCTAATTTTTCTAATCCTATATATAGTGTTTTTAAAATTCAATAAACACTATATGTTGAAAATAGATTCTCAATAAGCACAATAAGGCCAGGTTTATTGAGAACTACCCCCGCTTTATTGACAAGATGCGTTTACCCTGAAAATTTACCTAGTTTTAAAGTAATGTCTCGCCAAATGTTTAGCGGGAGGCAATCTTACCGATATCTGCTTGATTGACTTGCCATTTTCCGTAAAAAGCCTGGGGGGTCATGGACAGTTGATTTAGGGTGGGCAGTGCGACAGTTAGATTGATGTGCTTGCCTACATTTAACCAAACAATTTATTACACCTTATAAAAATTTGTGTATAGCACCACGCATTAAGGTGTTTGACATTCGTAAACTCCGAAACTTAGTCATAGCTGACTTCTGACTTCTGACTTCTGACTTCTGATTTGCGCGTAGCGCTATATCTCATCAAACTAAAAACTGCAATAGAATCGAATCGGCGGCATTGATCAAAAAAGGAAAACCAAGATATGAAAGCCATAGGATATAATCAGCCTGGACTAATCACTGCACCAGACGCGCTGATCGAATTTGAAACGGAAACACCGGAATTAGGGCCACAGGACCTGTTGGTGGAGGTTCGGGGAATTTCGGTCAATCCTGTGGATGTGAAAGTGCGCGCCAAGATGGCACCGGAAAAGGGCACCAAGGTCATTGGGTATGATGCCGCAGGTGTTGTTCAACAAGTTGGCAGCGATGTCAGTAAATTTAAAGTTGGTGATGAAGTCTTTTATGCCGGTGATATCACTCGACCGGGCACTAACTCCGAGCTCCATGCCGTTGATGAGCGGATTGTCGGGAAAAAGCCCAAATCCCTCGGCTTTGCGGAAGCAGCTGGTTTTCCACTGACTTCCATTACCGCCTGGGAAATCCTGTTCGACTGCCTCGGGGTCAAAGAAGGAGAAGGCAAGGGCGAGAGTATACTAATTATCGGTGGCGCAGGAGGTGTTGGTTCAATCCTGATTCAACTTGCCAAGAAACTCACTGGGTTGACCGTGATCGCAACTGCATCTCGTCCGGAAACCATCGAGTGGGTTCAAAAGATGGGTGCCGACCATGTGATCAATCACCGCCAGTCCCTTGTTGATCAAATCAAGGAATTGGGACTCGAACCCCGCTATGTTGCTTCCCTTTCAGGATCAGACGGACATTTTCCTGGCATCATCGAGCTAATCAAGCCTCGCGGTCATATCGCAATAATTGATGACCCTCAATCCCTAGACATGAAATTGATCAAACCCAAAGCCCTATCCTTCAGCTGGGAGTTCATGTTTACTCGGTCGATGTTTCAAACGGAAGACATCGAAAAACAACATGAATTGCTAAATCGGGTCTCGGAGCTTATCGACGATGGCACCCTAATTTCCACTGTGACCAATAATCTCGGAAAAATCAGTGTGGAAACCCTCAAGACGGCTCATTCGCACCAAGAGAGCGGTCGTGCCATTGGCAAAAATGTGCTCGACGGCTTTAACTAAGACAGCATAGTCAAGGGTGGTAAGTTATCGCCATCAGATTTTTAATTTTTAACGAAAACGAAGGAAACAAAAACATGGCTAAATTGACTCTTGTTGCTCATATCACAGCTAAAGATGACAAAATTGATCTGGTAAAGACTGAGCTTAAAAAGTTGATCGACATCACTCGTGCTGAAGAGGGCTGCTTGCAATACGATTTGCATCAGAACAATGAAAATCCAGCTCACTTTATGTTTTTTGAAAATTGGGAATCCCGTGAGCTGTGGCAGAAGCATATGGGTGCCCAGCACCTGAAGGATTACATGGCTGCAACTGATGGCGCGGTTGAGGAATTCGCTTTCAATGAAATGACCCAAATAGGCTAGGGAATATAGAATATAGAATTTAGAATGTAGAATTTAGAATGTAGAATTTAGAATTTAGAATTTAGAATGTAGAATGTAGAATGTAGAATTTAGAATGGTGAATTAAGAATTTAGAATGGTGAATTAAGAATTTAGAATGTATATAAGCAGGTGCACAAAATTAATTACACATTTTTAAAAACTCAAAGCCTTACGATGTAAGGGGTACAGAGATTGGTAGTAGGAAATTAATTTTGTTTAGGTGCTTAAATCAAAATTTATACCTTTTGCCTTGTCTTCATCAAGGTTGATGAGATGCAAGAGATCTAATTTATAATTCACTATTATACATTCTACATTCACCATTCTACATTCACCATTCTACATTCTACATTCTACATTCACCATTCTACATTCTTAATTCACCATTCTAAATTCTACATTCTACATTCTACATTCTAAATTCTACATTCTACATTCAACCTTCAACCTTATTCAACCTTAGAGCAAACTCGATTCAACAACTCCTTAGGAATTGCCTCGAAATTCTCCAAAACAAAATCCATTAAAGCCAGATGGTATAAGGAATCGGCACTAGGAGTTTTATAGCGAGCACCTTGGGCCAGCCAGCTATTTACGGCGTAAGTTGAGCGGCAGCAGATGTTACCCATGTCTTCTTGATTGACTTGCCACTTGCCGTAAAACGCCTGGGGAGTCATGGACAGTCGGTAGTTGCTGTATAGGTAGATCAAGATTTCCTCTCGCTCAGTGATGGCACGAGGCATTGAATCTGGGCGTGTGGATGGGCTCTCAGCAATTTGGGCAAGCCGGTCTAGGGCTCGCTGACAGTGAACCAGATGATCTACTGACCGTTTTTTTGGCATCATGGAATTACCTCAGACATAGTTTGTGACTGGGGATAAAGCCGCGCTTGTAGCGTCAACTTGAAAGCGCGGCTTTTTGTATAAACATCTTATGGGGACATTTTTATTATTACTAATATCTCGAAAAAAGTCAAGGCTATTTTTTGATTTTAAACATTTTGTTACAAACCAAAAAATTACGATATTGGTTATATTTTATAGTTAAAAATATAAAATATAAGCTATCAGTTTATATCCTAATAATATACACATTATTTTTACCCGATTCCCGATTCCCGATTCCCTCAAAAATTGACAACTACTATATAATGAATAAATCCTGAGCAATGATTGATCAATAACGGGTGCATCTCCTAAAAGCTGTTTAACCCGGTGGGTGGAATGGGCATCTTGCCCGTGACAATTTTCGGAAGGGCTGTCCCAATACTAGCGGTGCGTTACGGGACGGGCTTTCCCAATACTGGCTACGACGCGGAAAATGAAGGCGAGCCCGTCCCTAACGCACCCTACGCAAAATTTACTGTTTAACTACGTAACAAAGATGGAAAAAGCGACATTTGGTGGTGGTTGTTTCTGGGGAGTAGAAGCAGCATTTCGGAAAGTGAAGGGAGTAGTTTCAACCTCTGTTGGTTACATGGGCGGACATTTTCCTAACCCATGCTATCTAGATGTATTATCAAGAATAACGGGTCACGCGGAAGTGGCACAGGTGGAGTATGACCCGGAAAAAGTCAGCTATGAACAATTACTTGAGGTGTTTTGGTCTATCCATGACCCTACTACATTGAACCGTCAAGGTCCTGATCGAGGAGAACAGTATCGATCGGTGATATTTTTCCACAATCAGGAACAAGAAGTGCTGGCAAGACTGTCAAAACAAAAGCTGCAAGTTTCTGGTAAGTTTGATAAGGATATTGTTACCGAAATTAAGCCAGCTTCCGACTATTATTTAGCTGATGACTATCATCAACAGTATTTTGAAAAGAAGCAGAAGTCTTTACGTTAAATATTGCAGGAGATAATAGGGAACAGGGAATCGGGAATCGGGAGTCGGGAGTCGGGAGTCGGGATTAGGAATCCCCAAGGCGATCAAATTAGTTAAGAATAGAGAGCAGGTATCAGGGAACATAAATAAGTAATTTTAGTTAGTTTTGGGTTTCAAAGATAATTTCAATTTTGTTTATTCCAAGAACATAACTTTGACTTATAAATCATGACTCCTGTCTCCTAACTCGTGGATCAAGTTGGTTATGTCAAACTAAGGTTATTTGCCTTAATTTTTATTCCCGATTCCCGATTCCCGATTCCCGATTCCCGATTCCCGATTATTCACAACTTCAGCGAAGTATCATTCAATCGCATCGCAGCGAATTTCAACCATAAATCCATCGGGGTCATAAAAATAGATACCTCTGCCGGTAGGACGAGTTACTGGACCATGATCGATGGGAATTTGATTTTGTTTTAGGACTTCTACGGCTTGGTCAAATAACTGAGGATCGATATCAAAGGCGAGATGATTAACCCGAGTAAAGCCACGATGGGGGTCTGGATCGGGTGGTGATAGGTCTGGCTCGGAAAACAAATCCACAACAATGCCATCTGGGGTAACGAAGTTAGTGACTTTTCCGGCTTCGACTAGCGATCGCAAGGTACTGGGCACTTCTTCTCCAGTTAGTTCATGTAAACCTAGTACTTTACCATAAAAGTGGCGCGATGCTTGGATATCCTTCACATTCAGAGCAATATGATGGACTCGACGGAGACTACCTGGACTTAGTGTAGGTTTGATTACTTCAGGGCTAGAAACCATTTTTTTTAATAATTGTTAGTTGTGAATGGAAGTGTTAATTGGTAAGTATTCAGCTATCAGCCGTTGGCCGTAGGCCACGCTACTTGAGGTGCAGTCAGCTAATCAACGGGAGGTAGAAAATAAGCTTACTGGCTGGTACGGCTGCTTTAAAATCCCTGCTCATTTTACTCATCCGACCCCGCGCAGTTAAAGTGCCTGCTAGCTGATAGCATCTCAAGCAGCGTGCGTGTAGCGCATTAGCACCTCAAGTAGCGTGCGCGTAGCGCATTAGCTGATAGCTGATAGCTGACGGCTGAATGCTTACGTTAATAGTTAATTTTTAATGGTTATACCGTTCTCAATTTGCTACTTTAAATGTATTTCAAATTTATTTAAATTTCCCCTTTTCCTGGTAACATGAGCACTTTTTCTCAAATCTTAGCCCAAGAACTGTCGTTAAGTGCGACTCAGATCGAGAATGCCCTGTCTTTATTTGCTGAAGGGGCAACTATTCCGTTTATAGCTCGCTACCGTAAAGAGGTGACTGGTTCTCTCGATGAAGTTCAGCTACGCACTATAGCTGAGCGCCATACTTATCTAACGGAACTTGAGCAACGGAAGTCAGTAATTCTGAATGCGATCGCATCTGCGGGTAAGCTCACCGATGAACTTAAGGCTAAGATCGAAGCTTGCCAGCAAAAGACTGAATTAGAAGACCTTTACCTGCCCTATAAACCCAAACGACGCACTCGGGCAACCATGGCCAGGGAGAAAGGACTTGAACCCTTAGCGGACTGGATTGAGTCGATGAACACTCCGGAGGTTAAATCAGTATCCTTATCTGAAGAAGCGGCTAAATACATTTCCCCAGACCATAAGCTCAATACGGTAGAGGACGTTCTTCAAGGTGCCTCGGATATTTTAGCGGAAGCTGTAGCTGAAAAAGCCGACTTACGAGCGTATTTGCGGGATTATTTCATGAAATCGGGAGTATTCATCTCTCGGATTAAAAAGGATTATCCCGAAGGTACCACTAAGTTTGAAATGTACCGGGAGTTCCAAATCCCAGTGAAATCTGTAGCGCCACACAATATGTTAGCCCTGCTCAGGGGTGAAGCGGAGGGAGTACTAAAGCTGGAACTCTCCTTTGATGAAGACTATGTTATGTCCTACCTAGAGTCTGAGGAAATCTACACCAAAGCTACCCTACTGCGAGAGTTTTACCAGACCATGCTCAAAGATGGGTTTAATCGGCTGATGAAAACCTCCCTAACTACGGAAGTACGTAGCGATCGCAAAACCTATGCTGATGCAGAGTCCATTAAAACCTTTGAAGCCAATCTCCGAGAACTGTTGTTATCTCCTCCAGCAGGAATGAAGCCAACCTTAGCCATAGATCCAGGCTTCCGCACCGGTTGTAAAGTGGCTATCCTGGATGAGACAGCTAAATACATCACATACCAACCAGTGTTTCCCCATCAAGGCAGCCAAAAGCGCGAACAAGCTGCTAAAACAATTAAGGATTTAATCGAAACCTACCAGATCGAGCTAATTGCCATTGGTAACGGTACAGCGTCTCGTGAGACAGACGAGTTTATCTCGGAAGTACTCAAAACCATGGAGCGCAAACCGATAAAAGTAATGGTGAATGAATCTGGGGCATCGATTTATTCCGCCAGTGACTTAGCACGAGAGGAGTTTCCGGATTTAGATGTCACAGTCAGGGGAGCGATTAGTATTGGCAGACGGTTACAAGACCCCTTAGCCGAGTTGGTCAAGATTGACCCTAAATCCATTGGTGTGGGACAGTACCAACACGATGTTGATCAAAAATTGCTCAAGAAGAAACTTGATGACACCGTGGAAAGTTGTGTAAACTATGTAGGAGTAGATTTAAATACTGCATCCGCTCAACTGCTAACCTTTGTATCTGGGATTACCCCGACTATTGCTAATAACATTGTGAGCTATCGCAATCAGCAAGGTGCATTCAGGAACCGTAGGGAAATCCTTAAGGTACCAAAGTTAGGGCCAAAAGCCTTCGAGCAGTCAGCAGGATTCCTAAGGATTCGCAACGGGGATAATCCGTTGGATAACACAGCTGTGCATCCAGAGAGTTATCCCGTAGTGAAAGCGATCGCATCGGATTTGCAGTTACCTCTAGCCAAGATTAACCAAGGAGCAGACCGGTTCAAATCAGTAGATTTGAACCGTTACGTCACGGATACCATCGGCTTACCAACCCTAGAGGATATTATCCAGGAATTAGAAAAGCCAGGACGAGACCCCAGGGCTGAGTTTAAGTACGCCACCTTCAAAGAAGGCGTAAATGAGCTCAAAGACCTAAGTCCTGGAATGGAATTAGAAGGAATTATCACCAATGTGGTGAACTTTGGAGCCTTCGTAGATATCGGTGTGCATCAAGATGGATTAGTGCATATCTCCCAACTAGCTGACCGGTTTGTAGAGGATCCCAAACAGATAGTAAAAGTGGGACAGGTGGTGAAGGTGCGGGTAATGGAAGTAAATGAAAAACTAAAGCGCGTTAGTTTATCAATGCGATCGCGCTAAATGTTGCGTAGGGTGCGTTAGGGGGGCTCTGATTTTCTCGGTAGCCACGGTTAGGTTGCTGCCCGTAACGCACCACCGGGTCAAACAGCTTTTAGGAGATGCACCCATTGCGATCACCCCTATTGACGCGATCGCAATATTAAGGAGAATTGCTAAAACCGTTATATTACAAGCTAAACCATTGCCTGTTGTCAATTCCGAAGTTCCCTATTCCCTGAGCGCAGCGCTGTAGTTTATCAATTTTGGGTAGAAATAATAGGTATTTCTTGAACTTCACTGCCATAATACAGGCAAAACCAGATAAGGGCAGAAATTATGAAATTCAGAATCTTAGGAATTAGTCTACTGCTAGCCTCCTTAGGGTTAATCGCTCCTATCAATGCTGAAGAGCGCGAGCATTATCTACAACTCCTGCAAACTAAGGAATGTCGAAGCTGTGACCTGGTAAATTCTGACCTAGCCAGAGCTGATTTGAGGGAAGCAGACCTGAGATATGCTAACCTCCAGGGAGCCAATCTCAGTGGCGCTAACCTTTCTGATGCCATGCTCGAAAGTGCAGCAATGAGAGTTATTGATGGCACAGGGGCAACCTTCCGCAATGCCAACTTAGATTCAGCCTACGCCACAGGGGCCAACATGAGTCGCGCCGACTTCAGTGGTGCTAGCGTAGTGTGGGCAAATTTCATCAGTGCTGACCTGAGTGGTAGTTCCTTTAGGGGTGCTGACCTCAGTAACACCACCTTTCTGAATGCCAACCTCAATGGTGCTGATTTGAGTGGCGCTAACCTCAGTAACGCTAATTTCATTAACGCTGATTTGACTAACGCTAACCTTGATAATGCTAACCTTACTGGTGCGCAACTTCCTAGGTAAATTAGGGATTCCCAAAGTGAATTAGCATTCAGCATTCAGCTATCAGCATTCAGCATTCAGCTATCAGCATTCAGCATTCAGCATTCAGCATTCAGCTTATGCGCTACGCGCACGCTACTTGAGGTGCTATCAGCTAATGGGCTACAGATGGGGCGTTGCATCAGTCTTCGAATGAATCGCAGTAGAGTGGGCATCCTGCCCGCCCGAAAATAAGCAAGAAACTGGCAAGATGCCAGTTCCACGCAAGATGCCCATTCCACTGAATAGGAGTAGAGTGGGCATCCTGCCCGCTGAATTCCAGTAGAGTGGGCATCCTGCCCGCCCGACAATATTGGCATCAATCGCAGTAGAGTGGGCATCCTGCCCGCCCGACAATATTGGCATCAATCGCAGTAGAGTGGGCATCCTGCCTGTTTGACAATAAGCATGAAACTGGCAAGATGCCAGTTCTACCAAGATGCCCATTCTACAGGTGCGACCCGTGGCGAATTTAATTCGCCTACGGAAAGCGCACCTAAAAACTCTTAAAATCATTCCATTATTAAGCAACGCCCACAAGCTGATAGCTGACGGCTGATAGCTGAATGCTTACAAGGAAAACACCTTACCCCATTGATAATTACTAAGGATTCTTATTGATACAGCCTGGTTTCTGAACGTACTGACAAACGCGCTGGTTAAGAATAGCTCTCGTTCCTACTGGTCCGACTTTAAAGATAACCTTATCCTCTATTTGCCCTCCCGGTATGATCTTGACACCACAGAGAGGACAGACTTGTGCGTTTTGTTCAGACATAGCTTTTGGTAAATGAACCTGATTGTTTTGTAGCTATATATAGCAATTCTTATAGCTATGAGGTACAAAGCGATCCCCCTAAATCCCCCTTAAAAAGGGGGACTTTGAGGTTGAGAAGCGTACCTCACAACTGCAATCAACGCTATATAGCGATGAGCGCAGGGAAGCTGATAGCTGATAGCACCTCAAGTAGCGTGTGCGTAGCACATAAGCTGATCGCTGATCGCTGATCGCTCCATTACCTATCCCCTGCGTCCAGCGCTTTTTCCCGATCAAACCACTACAAAGTTTACCAATTTACCAGGTACGACAATTACCTTCTTAATCTCCTTACCCTCTAGATATCGCTGTGCTACCTCAGATTCCCGAGCATAGGTTTCCAAAGCTGCCTTATCGGAGTTAGCGGGAACTTGAATAGTGCCGCGAGTTTTGCCTTTGATTTGAATCACTAAGGTAATTTCATCAGCTACCAAAGCATCAGGATCGTACTCACGCCACGGTTGATTGTGTATTGAAGAGCTATGACCCAAACTATGCCAAAGTTCTTCAGCAATATGGGGAGCAAAGGGAGCGAGTAATGTAATCAAGGTTTCAATCCCTTCTTTATAGACCGGGGAGTCTTTACACTTAGCATCAGTAATGCCATTACTTAGCTTCATCAATTCAGAAACCGCTGTATTAAATTGATACTCCCCTTCTAAATCCTCAGTTACCTCTTTAATGGCGGTGTGAATAGCTCGTCGTAAGTCTTTTTCCGGTTTAGTTAAATCACCATTAGACGAGCTAGGTTTAGTGCTACCATTAGCGGCGAAATCCGATACTAAACGCCAGACACGATTAAGAAAACGGAATTGCCCTTCTACATCAGCATCATCCCATTCCAAATCTTTTTCTGGTGGTGCTTTAAACAAGATAAACATCCTAGCGGTATCGGTACCGTATTTAGCTACTACATCTTCTGGTGCGACACCGTTGTATTTAGACTTGGACATTTTTTCATAGAATACCGCCAACGGTTCCCCAGTGTCTGGATCTTTAGGGTCATTGGGATCGATATCTACAACAGCGAAATATTTACCGGTTTTGGTATTTTTGTAAGCCGTATTCTGCACCATACCCTGAGTTAGAAGACGTTGGAACGGTTCATCAATGGTGAGTAAACCGCGATCGCGCAATACCTTAGTAAAGAATCGCGAGTAGAGCAAGTGCAAAATAGCATGTTCGATGCCCCCTACATACTGATCCACTCCCATCCAATCATTGGTTTTGTTGGAATCAAACACAGCAGAGTCATTCTTGGCATCGGGATAACGTAAGAAATACCAGGAGGAATCGATAAAGGTATCCATGGTATCAGTTTCCCGTTTCGCTGGTGTACCGCAATTGGGACAAGGTACATTCACCCAACTGTCTAATTGAGCCAAGGGAGAAAGACCACGTCCGCTAAAGTCCACATCTTCTGGTAATTCTACTGGCAGGTCTTGGTCTGGCACTGGCACTGCGCCGCAGTTAGGACAATGAATCACAGGGATCGGGGCACCCCAGTAACGCTGGCGAGAGATTAACCAATCTCGGAGGCGATACTGCACTCGGGCTTTGCCCCAGCCCTGTTGTTCAGCATACTCAATAATCCCGGTCTTGGCCTTGGGGGAATCCATGCCATTGAATTGGTCAGAATTCACTACAATCCCCGGTTCCGTGTAAGCCGCTTCTAGAGGAGTGTCATTAACTGTCTCGACATCATCTGAAGTTGGGACAATCACCACTTTGATGGGTAATTGCTTTTCCTGGGCAAACTTAAAGTCTCTGGTATCATGAGCTGGTACTCCCATCACCGCACCAGTACCATACTCATACAGCACATAGTCAGCAATCAATATTGGGATTTCGTCCCCAGTGAAGGGATTAATTGCTTTACCACCAGTAGGAATCCCTCGCTTGGGCTTATCTTCTGCTGTCCGTTCCAGTTCACTTTGGTTACTGACTTCCTCAATGAAGGCTTCAACTGCAGCCTTTTGGTCAGGGGTAGTGACTTTTGCGGTCAAGGGATGTTCCGGTGCTAGCACCACATAGGTAACCCCATAAACGGTATCGGGACGAGTGGTGAATACACCAATCTTGTTAGCTAAGCCCTGATCTGAGCTGTCATCTAAGCCCACAATGGGAAATTCTAGATAAGCACCAACAGATTTACCAATCCAGTTGGCCTGCATCAGCTTCACCCGTTCTGGCCAACCGGTTAAGGTATCCAAGTCCTTGAGCAATTCTTCGGCATAATCGGTAATTTTAAGGAACCACTGACGCAACAGTTTCCGTTCCACCTTGGCACCAGAACGCCAGGAACGTCCTTCACTATCCACTTGCTCATTGGCTAGCACGGTCTGATCTACCGGGTCCCAGTTCACTGCTGCTTCTTTCTGGTAGGCCAGTCCAGCGTTGAAGAACTGTAAGAAAATCCACTGAGTCCACTTGTAATAGTCTGGGGAGCAAGTGGTTACTTCACAATCCCAGTCATAGGACAGTCCCAGGCGCTTTAATTGCGATCGCATTTGGGAAATATTTTGGTATGTCCACTTCGCCGGATGAATCCCGCGAGCGATCGCAGCATTTTCTGCGGGTAATCCAAAGGCATCCCAACCCATAGGGTGAAGTACGCGATAGCCTTGCATCCGGCTTTTTCTGGCAATCACATCAGTAATTGTATAGTTACGGACATGACCCATGTGCAGGTTACCCGATGGATAGGGGAACATGGATAGAGCATAGAATTTCGGCTTGTCAGTTTCTGTGGAGGTTTGGTACAAGCCTTGCTCTTCCCAAATTTGTTGCCATTTTTCCTCTATCTCGGTGGGGTTGTATTGTGACTGCACAAGTGATACTCCTTGGGTGTGATTACGCGCTTTAGCTTACGTCAGTGTCTTGATGCAGTCGCTCATGGGGGAAACCACGCCAGTTGCTCATGGGGGGAACCCCCAAGACCGCACTGGCTCCCCAAGACCGCTTAGGTGCGCTTTCCGTAGGCGAATTAAATTCGCCACGGGTCGCACCTCTGCATCGCTTATTACTGTAGTTTAATTTTGGCACATTCGTTAGCCAATGCCTGATCTAGTATACTTCTTGCCGATGTAGGGAACAGGAAAGTCAGAAGAGGGAATAGGCAACTTTAGAATTGGTAAAAAATACTGTCTATGCCATAAGTAGTAAAAACGAAATATAGCAATCCTAAATCATTTGTAAAATCAGCAAAATCTGGACTCGTTGCTGGGCAAGGGTTATAGCGAACGATTTGGCCAATATATTTCACGAATCATTTAGGACTGCTATATACAGTACAGACATTTTGACAATTTGAACACCTGTGTCCTAAAATGATAATTGCTGCCAAGGATTAAATGGTATGGATAGTTGCTACTCAGAAGCAGTACAAATTGCCGAGACTTACTATAATAACATTGAGACTGATCGGATATATAAGATGATTTGGGGTGGAGAGCATATCCATTTTGGGATTTACCTCGAACCTGATGATTCTATATTAGAGGCTTCCCAGCGAATCGTAAACATGATGGCAACAATGTTGCAACAGATCGGAGAAAATTCTCAGGTGATCGATTTGGGAGCAGGATATGGGGGCACAGCCCGTTATCTGGCCAAAAAATATGGTTGTTTTGTTTCTTGCCTCAATTTAAGTGAACTTCAAAATCAACGGAATTTGGAAATGAACCAAGCTCAAAATTTGAATCACCGAATTGAGGTAAAGCAAGGTAACTTTGAAAATATTCCCCATGACGATCGCTCCTTTGACATCGTTTGGTCTCAGGATTCAATGGTACACAGTGGTAACCGCCGTCAGGTTCTTTCGGAAATTCGCCGTATCTTGAAACCTGGGGGAGAACTCATTTTTACAGATACTTTACGCAATCATGATTGTTCGCCAGAGAAGTTACAGCCCGCGTTTAATCGATTGCAAATCAAAGACGCTGGATCCTTTCACTTTTATAAAAAAACTTTACAAGAACTAGGTTTTGAAGAAATACAAGTTATCGATCTTTCTAGGCATGTTAGCACTCACTACATTCGATTCAGGGATGAGATTTTGAAACGTTATGAAGAGATAATTGAACAAATCTCAAAAGAAGCAATAGACAAAACACTCAAAAGTATTGAACCCTGGATTAATTTCTATCAAGAGGGTGATATGCAATGGGGGGGGTTTCATTATTGTCTTTCCAATAATTAATGCCTACTTATTGAAAAAATAAAGATGAAAATTTCAGGATAATGAAATGATTAAATAGTTATTGATATATGATTTACAACCTTGAACGTTTAAAGCAACAGCTAGATAACCATTATTTGGATATAATCATAGCGGCTACCCGCGAAAATATTCTTTATCTAACGGGTTTTAATCCGGTCATTAAAACACTGAATCCCTACTATGGGCAATGCTATGTAGTGATCACTCGTGACAACCCGGACCAGGTAAATGTTGTTCATTCTATCGGAGAAATTGACCAACTCCTTGATGCAATTCCCCCCCTGGGTAAAGTTTATTGTTATGGCCGCTTTTACCGAGAGTACCTGTCGGAAACAGCTTTAACCGATGAGGAAAAGCTGTTACAGCAGTGGTCGATTGTTGAAGATGCTTACAAGTCTCCTGTCCAGGCTCTTGAGGCTTTACTGACTGCGCTAAATGCAAAGAGTAGTCGAATAGGATATGATCAAAATGGGTTTTCAGACATTGCTTTGGCAGAGCTGAAGTCTATGTTTTCTAAAGCTCAGTTTGTTGAATCTTCTGAGATTTTACGCTTTGTCCGTCGTGTTAAAACGTCTTATGAAGTTGAGCAGTTAACTCGTTCAGCCCAGATCAATGAGCGTGCGATCGCAGAAGTTTTGGATAACCTTTATGAGAATATACCAGAAACCGAAATCTCTCGCTTATTTGAAGTTTCATTGGTTAAACAAGGGGCCTATCCATCCTTAACAATGGTAAAAATTGGTCGCCATGCAGTCGGTGGGCAACGTCGTCAACGAGAAGACATTCGGTTAGCCCCTGGAGATTTGTTATGGTTCGATTCCGATGCATGGTATCAAGGATTTTGGTCAGATATTGCCAGAGTTTACGCTTACCGTGAAGTATCCCCAGCCGCTAGTGAACGTTATCATGCCTTGGCTTTAGGAATGAAGACCGCCATCTCAGAAATATCACCCGGTATGACAGGAGGTGATGTGTTTAATTTGACAATGGCTGCTATTCATGAAGCCGGTTTTCGAGAATATCGCAGACATCATGTCGGTCATGGTATTGGATTAGAACCCTACGAACGTCCTATTCTGGCACCAAGTGAAACAGAACGTATTGAGGCTGGTATGGTCATTTCTGTAGAAACTCCATTCTACGAATTTGGGTTTGGTGCGCTTCATATTGAAGACCCAATTTTGATTGGAAACGAGGATAATCATCTGCTCACTAACTATAGTATTCAGAACTTAATTGCTCTAGGTTAATCCTAATTGTGATTAGGATAAGTGCCTGTTTTTAGATGACCTATGGTTAGTAAACTAACCCAAAATCACGAGGTTCAACAGATGGACAAGATGCATACACAGGTATTTAATAATATTTTTGAAACAATCAATCGGTCACACACCGATCGTTTCGTTACAGCATCGACTTTTGCCAGAGGGAAAAACACTTTATCTAAAGTTAGAGCAATTCAACCCTACTTTAAGTATCAAGGATAGAACTGCGTTAGGACTCATTCAAGCTGCCTTGGAAACGGGAAAACTCAAACCGAAGGGAACTGTTGTTGAGTCAACTTCGGGTAATTTAGGCAAAGCCCTGGCAATGTTGGGTGCAGCGATGGATTTTAAGGTGATCATTGTAGTTGATCCCAAAGTAAGCACTAAAAATCTTAATTTGTACCGAGCTTATGGAGCACAAGTTGAGATGGTGACAACTCCAGATGAACATGGAGGATACCAACAGGCTCGTATTGCACGGGTTAAGGAAATCATAAAACACCATCCTAATGCTTACTGGCCTAATCAATATGATAATCCTGATAATCCCGCATTTCATTGCAATCACACAGCTCTTGAAATCAGTCATTTGGATTTTGACTTATTAGTAGGAGCGGTTAGCACAGGTGGACATCTAAGTGGTATCGCTCGATGGTTTAAAAACAATCACCCATCAGTGCAAGTATTAGCTTGTGATGTTGAAGGTTCTGCTATATTTGGCACCCCTTTTAAACCGTATTTAGTGAATGGTATCGGTTTAGGATGGTGCGCTCAAAACACTGATTTTTCAGTATTCGATTATCGATGTCAAATCAGCGATCAGGAAGCCATTTCTATGTGTCACCTGCTTGCACAAGAAACTGGCATATTACTCGGCGGTTCTGGAGGAGTGCTGGTGAGTGCTGCTCTAACCTATCTGTACCGACTTCACATCAGATCAGCTCTGGCTGTAATACCAGATACTGGTGTTAACTATTTAGATCAGATTTATGATAAAGACTGGTTAAGTGACAAAAATGTGAAATTGCTCACGTTTCCTGAGATTATGGATAAGATTCGTGAGCGCGATTTAGCATGAATAAATAATTCACGTTCTAATGTATTTTGCTCTCCTAGAGTGGCTAGGATAAATTAGTATAAAATAATCGTCATAACCTTTACTAATCAAGGGGTTAATTAATTTAAAAAAGCGAAGTTTTAATAAAAAAAATGTATTTTTATTTTATTTAATTACTTGCTATTTAAGGGGTAATCGCTAATTTAAACTACTAATTTAGTATAATCAGTCTAGGAGAGCCAATTTATTTTTGATCGTCAGAAGTAATTAATTCTCGTTCAAACTACTTTTTCGGAGTTCGGTAAGCTCCTCTTTTAAGGTGACGGCATGTTTACTCAGTAGCGTCGGAATATCCCTCCCCATACGAATAAAAGCAGCGATTCTGTTGTTAATTCATTGCCCCATCTGGCCCGTGACCATGGTTTAGCTTCCCGTAAGTGCCGCCGCGCTGTGGGGGTGAGAACATAGTTTTTCCTAGCCACAATCGAGATTATCTTCCTCTAAAATATCGATGATGGATTCCGGGACAAATTCTTGATTCCTAATTTCCCGTAACCCTTGGATGATGTCGGAAACAATCAAATAGTCCTCCATATCCCGACGAATCAAATCGCGGATGTATTCACTAGGGGTTCCATAGACATCATCATCGCTTGCCCGCATATCAACATAGCGGCGCAGTTTATCGGTTAGCTCGATATTCAGACTGCTGCTCATTGGGATCGTTTGTAAGCGAAGAAACCTTTTATCACTCTAGCACCAATGGCATTAAACAAGAATATTTGCCATATTAACCCAAGAGAAACAACATTACAGCGTAGCTGATAGCTGATAGCTGATAGCTGATAGCTGATAGCTGATAGCTGATAGCTGACGACTATATTTTTTTAGCAATCTGAATAACAGAGAGATAGGAAGTTTCGAGACTATTGCCCAATTCTAGGTCTAGTATTTCTTTAATCCCTTGAAACAAAGACTCTCGCTGCTCAGGGTTTAAAGCTATATAAGGTGACAAAGTACTCAAAAGCGCTATATAATTATCAATACTATAGGTAACGTCACACACCAACTGTTCCGATACTAAGTCTTGGAATTTCCCGGAATTAATAACAGTTTCTGCAATTTTGCTGAGGTTCCGTTGATGAGTTTCTATCTCTTCACAGGGTTTCAGAGAGGGAGCGTGAGTTTGATAGACCTGATTCAACAGTTGGCAAACCTCATGGTTGGGTTGAGGAGGCGTATTCCATAGCAAAATCAGAAATCCATTGTCTTTTAGAGCATCAGCTGCTTTTTGATACCGGATTTCTTGTGAAACCCAATGAAAAGAAGTCGCTGCTAACACAGCATGGAATTTCCCAGTTTCTAGCTCCCACTCTTCAAAGGTACTATTGATAAGTTCTACAGCTGGATATTGGCTACAGTTATGTCGCGCTAGCTGGCAAGATTCCTGGCTCGGTTCAATAGCAACTATAGAGAAGCCCAAGTCAGC
Organism: Moorena sp. SIO3A2; assembly: GCF_010672265.1. Taxonomy (NCBI): domain Bacteria; kingdom Bacillati; phylum Cyanobacteriota; class Cyanophyceae; order Coleofasciculales; family Coleofasciculaceae; genus Moorena; species Moorena sp. SIO3A2. The sequence continues at coordinate 12,883 of NZ_JAAHHC010000061.1, read as the reverse complement.
AAATGCTGTCGTAGCAGTGCCCGGACCGCATCCCACTTCAAGAATGATCCCATCGGCAGGAAGTTGGGCTAACTCCACGGCACGGTTAATCAGTTGCTGAGGATAGCGTGGTCTGGCCTGGTCGTAGGCTTCTGCAACCGAAGAATACCAAATTTTTTTCTCTTCCAAGTCTTTAGAGTAGATAGCTTGGATTAGTTCTTTAATGTCTTTCATCGTAAGCATTCAGCTATCAGCTATCAGCCGTGAGCTAAAGCTCACGCTAAGCGAACAGCTTAACATAAACCTCAAAAGGTAGAATTTAATAGTTCGAGATTAATCAGAATTGAAAGTCTAGGGAAAAGCCCAAGGCCATTCCCGTAGCGTGGCCAAAGGCCAAGGCTGACAGCTGAATGCTGACAGCTGAATGCTGACAGCTGAATGCTGACAGCTGAATGCTTACATTTAACATCACCGTAGTCCAACTAACTTTTCGCTCAATTCCCACAAGCGCTTAGCTTTAGAATCATCCATGGCTTCATTCGAAACTTCTTGAACAAAGGACTTACGACCTTCTTTTTGTCGATTACCCCAGCTCCAGTAAACACCGGATTTATTATAGTTAGGATCAGCAACTACTGTTGCTAGTCTATCGCCTGCTAATTCCTGGGAGACATAGCCTTTAGTAATGTTTTTCTGGAACAATGGGAATAGTTTTTGGAACAGGGAATAGTGGTTACGGAATAGAGCGGTTTCAGCAACACATCCTGGATAAAGGGAGCTGAAAACTATTCCGGTAGAGTCATGATAGCGGTGGTGCAGCTCTCGCATGGTCAGCATGTTACAGAGTTTGCTGTCCTTGTAAGCTTTTCCAGATTTAAAGGCTTTGCCATTAATCATTGAGATGGGGGGTTTGAATCCTTCTTCAAAACCCTTGAGGTCTCCCAGGTCTGGAGGTGCTGGAATTGGAATCTTTCCTCCCAATTCCTTGGGATTAGCAGTAACAGTTCCCACAATCACTAGCCTTGGCTGGGAAGAGGATGAATTCTTCAAATCCTCTAGCATCAGATTACATAGGAGGAAATGACCGAGATGATTAGTAGCAACACTCAATTCATATCCCTCGGGATTTCGCAACGGTTCCTTTGATAACGGCAGATAGATGGCGGCATTGCACACCAAGGCATCAAGGGTTCTGCCGGTTGCTCTGAAAGCATTCACAAACTGCCGGACACTGGCAAAGCTAGCTAAGTCAATATATAGCGCTGTATAGCTATCTTTTGGTATTCCCACCTCTTGGGCAGCTTTTTCAGCTTTATCGAGATTCCGACAAGCCATTACCACATGCCATCCCCAGGTTGTGGCAAGAGCTCTGGCGGCTTCCAAACCAACTCCCGAGGAGGCCCCTGTAATGATCACCGTTGATTTATGATCGTTTTCCATTTTCTTTAAAATTGATCGATTGATCGTAACTTTATTAGGTTCTCATCTTAAGTTACGATCAAAGATACTATCTTCCGGTTGAAGGTTACAGGTTGAAGGTTGAAGGTTAGGGGTTGAAGGTTACAGGTTACAGGTTACAGGTTACAGGTTACAGGTTACAGGTTACAGGTTACAGGTTGAAGGTTACAGGTTACAGGTTACAGGTTACAGGTTACAGGTTACAGGTTACAGGTTACAGGTTACAGGTTGAAGGTTACAGGTTACAGGTTACAGCCGGTTAACTTTAAACCGGTTAACCTACCCTAGACCGAACGCCAAAGGCGAACAACCTTGGCCTTTGGCCACGCTACGCGAACAACCTTCAACCGATTAAGGTTAAACCGATTAACCTTCAACCAGTTAACCTTCAACCTTCAACCAGTTAACCTTCAACCTTCAACCAGTTAACCTTCAACCTTCAACCGCCTTCAACCTTCAACCGCCTTCAACCTTCAACGGTGAAAAACCTTCAAGCTGTTGCAACTTGACCACATTACCAATGACTGCGATCGCAGGAGCAGAAAACTGTGTTTCCTCAATCTGAGCCACAATGGTCTCTAAGGTTCCAACCAACTGTTCGGAGTCAGGTCGTGTGCCCCAGCGAATCAGCACTACTGGTGTTTGGGGATTCAATCCTGCTTCACAAAATTCGGTGACAATCCGAGGCAGATTATGAACTCCCATATAAATCACAATAGTTTCTGAGCCATTTGCGATCGCATTCCAATTCACCTGAGGTCGATACTTGCCCACTGACTCATGACCTGTGACAAAGGTGACGGAAGAACTATAATCCCGATGGGTCAATGGAATTCCCAGATAGGCTGGTGCTGCAATTCCTGAAGTTATCCCTGGTACCACCTCCACTGGCACCCCTGCCGCGATCAAATCCCCCATTTCCTCACCACCACGACCAAACACAAAGGGGTCTCCCCCTTTCAGCCGTACCACCACGGCATGAGAGTGGGCCTTTTCAATCAACAGCTGAGTTGTCTGTTGCTGCAACATGGAATGACGACCCCTGCGCTTTCCGGCATTAATCTGTTCCGCCTGGGGATTAATCATCTTCAACACTTGCGGACTGACTAGGGCATCATAAACTACCACATCTGCAAATTCTAATAACCCCTTTCCCTTCAAGGTCATTAATCCGGGATCTCCAGGACCTGCCCCAACCAAATACACCTTACCCAAACATTGATTGCTCACTACCTTCGCATCCTTGATGTCTTCGTGGTTCATTGCTGCCTAATCCCATCCATAATCAAATCCACTAATGCCTCACTCACACCAATTGGTTTTCCGAGATTCAACTGCACTTGAGGGAACTTCTGCTGTATCTCCAGTAACATTTGTGCGATCGCATCGGTAATTCTTCCCTCAAAAAGAAAATATGCCAAAATGGCAATCCTTTTTGCTCCAGAGTTTGCTATTATAGAGACCTGCTCCCAAAGGGACGGCTGTACTGACCAGTCGGCCGCCACAGCCCCCAACTGGTTAGCTACAGCCCCCGTTTCTTCTTGAACCCCAGGGCGGCTCGTTCCATGGGACAACAAAATCTTGGCATCGCCATCTAGCTTTGCCCATTGATTTCTCAACAGCCTCACCAAAGCTGGATTAGCTCCCAAGTGAGGCAGTAGATGAATCACCATTTCACTACCTAATTTCTGTTGCGCTAGAGATACTTGCCAAGGAATATCCTCCATGACATGTACTCCCCGCAATAGAAATAGGGGCAATAGTTTCAATTCCTGACAGCCAGCACCTTTAGCCAGCTGAGCAAATCGGACAATTTGCTGATGTAGGGGTAAATCAGCTAGTTCTAAAGTTGCTGTACCTACCAAAGGTGCGCTCTTACTTGGCGAATTAAATTCGCCACGGGTCGCACCTAAAGGTTGACTGGAAAGACCGTTAGCTGTTAACAGATCACCGTCACCACTGCTGCCCTGTGGTGAGATTGTCGGTAAGATTGTCGGTGAGATGGTCTGTCTAGCCTTAGCTTGCTCAGAGGCTAGTCGAATTCGCAGCAACTGAGCCAATTGTGCCATAGCCCGCTGGGGACGCAGGTCATGACTGCCGTGGGAGATTAACAGATAAGCAGATGAGGGTGACAAGAGTATAGTGAACTACCTTGATCGAATGTGTTAAATAATACTATCTTCCCTAGAGAGAGAATTTTGTATAAACTATTTCTAAAGAATGTTGCATTGCGCTAATTTCCTTGCTACTGCACCAGCATGAAGCCACCAGTCAAATCCCCCAACCCAGCGCCGTGATGGCAAATGTCCTACTTGGGCTTGGAGTTGGAACTCGAAGTCTTGATCTCGAAGATGGGAGTTGTGAACGGGCCAGCTGATGCAATCGCAAAAACTATAGTAATCCTCTCCTACTGCTTCATAGATCCGGCTTTGAACACTAAAACCAAAGCGTCCACCACTATAGTTGATCCAAAGTTGGTCAATTTTAAGCAATTGGTCACAGGGCAAATTAGCAATATCTTGCTTATTGAGATAATAGCCTGGGGTTTTGTTAACCAACTGACATAGCATATCCCAGGTTTCTTGGTCTGCATCTTGCCATTTTTTTCGAGCTAGTAAATCCTGTAATCGAGTGTAGTCTAGGTCTACTGCTGAGATTAACCGTTGACTAGCACAGGCATGAATCACTGGCTGGATAGCTGGTGAGGTCGAGTTGAGCGCTTGCAATACTTGATCCGCAGATTGGTAGCGCTTTTTAACCGTATTGTGGACTAACTTATCCAGGATGTTACCCAAATGTTTACTGACCGATTTCCCTGATGGCAAGAAATCACGCCATACCCAGCAGTTATTGAGAGAATCATGCATATCCAAAGGTGGTACCCCTGTCAGCAAGTGAAGGCAAGTGACACCTAAGCTATACAGATCACTGGCAGGAAAGGCTTTCCCCCTAATTTGTTCTGGTGCCATGTATTCTGGGGTACCGATAACCGTACCTGTTTGTCCATTAGCTGTGTCAGTGATGAATTTGGCAATACCAAAATCAATCAGTACCAGCTCCTTTGATTCTGTTAGAGGAAGGCGTTGGGTTTTGTTCGAGGATAATCGGCGCGGATTTCTCTGGGATTGAATAATCAGATTTTGGCTCAGGGGTACAGTGGGAGAACTATAGCTAATTCCTGGACTTTGGGCAACGTTCGCCTTTGTAGAGCTGTCGCGGCGAATAATGTTCTCTGGCTTGATATCCCGATGAATCACCTGATGCTGATGAATATATTGCAGCACAGGTAAGATATCTTGTAATAATGCCCAAATTTGCTTCTCGTTGTATATCTGTTGTTGCTGCAACTCTTTGCTTAGGGTTTGTCCAGCAATCCACTCTTGGATCAAATAAAGCTGTTCATTCTGTTCAAAATGTGCCAACAAGCTAGGAATTTGGGGATGTTTGCCTAATTCATCCAATCGCACCGCTTCTTGGTGAAACAGTTCAATGGCTTTTTGGGAAACCCCTCTGTGTTGACTCTCCAGATAAAATTGTTTAATAACACAGTGAGGTTGAGAAGGGATATCTTCATCTACTGCCAAAAACGTTCTACCAAATCCACCGCGACCAATGGGATAAAGGGGTCTATATCGGTCTTTCAACCTTAATTTATATCCACAATTACTGCAAAATTTAGCTGAGTCTGGATTTTGAGGAGAGATGCATCCAGGAATTACACAATAGGTCATTAGTAATTAGTTTTTGTTAATTACACTATTTAATTATTTTTTAAGCTTTACTTGTTAAGTTTGAGCAGTTTTTAGTATTAAGTACACTTTAACTCATTATCCAGTAGCTTGTCATGTCTAGGTATAAACTAACGAGCTTACCGGCTCCGATAGCTTTGCCCAATTGTTGAGGGAACTGCTTTCACGCATTTAACTTGTCACAGCTTATTGCCTGGGCGCACCACTATATAGCCATCCTATCTGATTCGTGAAAGAAATGGGCTGCTTTAAGGCAGAAGGCAGAAGGCAGAAGGGACCGGATTTGGAACTATTTTTTAAGAAGTCCAGTGATTTTACAAATGATTTAGGATTGCTATAGTTTTAGTTTACTGTCAGCTAAATGCTGACTGCTGATAACTGAATGCTGACTATAATTATTTCTAACTTTCAAGTTCTAGTTCACATTGACTGAATACATAATTAATTGCTGAATACACTCGCTCTAAATCAGAAATTGTATAATTGTTAATTTCTCTAGTATAGAGATTTTCTTTGAGTTTACCAAACTGCCAAACTTGACCATTGGAAACAATTCCAAATATAGTTTGCTCAGATTGGTCATTAAGCTTTTGAATTGCGACCATTTCTGCTAAACATTGACCCCACCCCTTAATAAAATCATCCTTTTTAGCTTCTACAGCTACAAAATAGGGATTTTCAAAGATTTGTTTGCCAAGGGGAGACCGCTTTGCTAAAATATAATCGGGTATTCCAGTCAGCTGTTGATCATAGGTTATTGGTTTATGACTCCATAAGGTAAATTTATCTCGATACTGTCTATACACTTCCTTCAAGAGCGGAAAAATAATCGTTTCACAAATAGCATACTCTGACTCTTCAACGGTAAATTCTCGAAGACAAAACTCTAAATCTTCTTTAAACGCTTCTCTGATTACAGTGTCAGTTTCCAGGATATAATTGGCTTCAGTAGCAGTAATTGTAAATTCTTTAAGGACTTCGCCAATCGTTTTATAAGAATCGAAGGACATGAGGGAATTGGGAATTGGGAATCGGGAATCGGGAATCGGGAATCGGGAATCGGGTTACTCCCCATCACCCGATCGCCCCATTACCCCATACTTATCATATCTACCACACTTACCACGCCTCCCTCGCTCAGTACACTTCCCCCGCCACTTCTGCAAGAGGTCTAGTTTTAGCAAGTGCTGCCAAAAACTCAGTCAGTTGTGCTGGAATTTGATCGTGGACAATTTGGCGGTATTCAAGGAAATGCTCCAGATAGGCATGATCGCTAAGATACCGTTTCCATACCTGAGGATTGTGCCTGAGGATAGAAAAAAGTTGACCCCAGAATTGGAAGCGGGTTTGGCGCTTGATGCCATTGCGCCAGATAATAATTAGCAGTGCCCAGAAATAGATCAATTTTGGCATTACCAACTTAGGGTGATGGGGTTTCGGCTTCATGTTTAAGTAGTGCCGATAAAGTCTTCCTAAATAGGATTCTGGTTTATATAATTCCCAGAAACAACTGACATATTCCTGAGCCAGTTGTTCTATCGGGCGAGTGGGGATAAAATTGGTCAGGGTTGTCTGATTGATATTTTCTTCATTACCTTCTAGTAAACGCCCCTCTTGTTTGAGCCGATCCCAAAGGGCGGTATTGGGCAAGGCTTGTAACATACTAAAAACTGTATGGGGAATGGCGGTTGCTTCCACAAAATCGATAATGCGATCGCCTGCTCCTGGTTTTTCCCCATCCAAGCCAATAATAAAGCCAGCCATCACTCGCAAACCTGCCCGATTAATTTTCTCAACCGCATCTGCTAAGGGTTGACGAGTGTTTTGGTGTTTTTTGGTCAGGGTCAAGCTATCGGTATTTGGTGTTTCAATTCCCACAAAGACTGAACTAAAATTGGCAGCAATCATCAACTCCAAAAGTTCATCGTCTTCGGCCAGATTCAAAGAAGCTTCTGTGGACAAAGGAAAGGGGTAACCATGCTCTGCCATCCAGGGAGCTAGTTCCTGCAACAGAAGCTTAACATGGCGTTTATTGCCAATAAAATTATCATCAACTATAAATACAGGAAGCCGCCAACCCAGATTATAGAGGGTTTGCAATTCAGCCAATACTTGAGCCGGGGTTTTGGTGCGCGGTTTACGGCCATATCGCACAGAGATGTCACAAAACTCGCACTCGAAAGGACAACCACGGGAAAACTGTACCGACATCTCGCTATAAGCATCCAATTCCAGTAAATCGTAGCGGGGAATTGGTGTCTTGGTTACATCTGCCCTTTCGCCATTAGCACGGAATACTCCCGAGCTTTCTCCCACAGCCAGTGCTTCAACAAATCTCGGTAGGGTAATCTCACCTTCATCTAATATCAGAAAGTCTACTCCTGCTTCTTGAGCTTCCTCTGCTATAGACGTGACATAAGGACCACCAACGGCTACCAATTTGCCCCGCCGTTTCCCCTCTCCAATCAGGTGGAGCATATCAGGTTTCTGGACGATCATACCGGAAACGATCACCACATCTGCCCATTCCCAGTCAGCGTCAGTTTCTAAACGAACATTACGGTCTACTAAGCGGAATTCCCAGGTTTGAGGAAGAATAGCTGCTACAGTAATCAGACCCATAGGGGGTTGGGCGACTTTGCAGCCGATCAGTTCTATGGCTTTATCAAAAGACCAATAGGATTTCGTGAACAGAGGAGACAGGAGTAAAACTCTCACGTTTGATGTTGAAATCAAGAATAGTACAATACTACAGCAGTTCTCAATTGAGGGAATCGGGAATCGGGAATCGGGAATCGGGAGTCGGGAGTCGGGAATCGGGAATCGGGAATCGGGAATCGGGAATCGGGAGTCGGGAATCGGGAATCGGGAGTCGGGAATCGGGAATCGGGAAAAAATCTTGTTTACCTCATTACTATCAGAACCGCTATACATTCTTGTCTTCAACCTCGAACCTTCAACCTCGAACCTTCAACCTCGAACCTTCAACCTTAAACCTTCAACCTTAAACCTTCAACCTCGAACCTTCAATCTTCAACCTTAAACCTTCAACCTCGAACCTTAAACCTTCAACCTTGAACCTTCAATCTTCAACCTTCAACCTTCAACTTTAAACCTTCAACCGACGAAAGTCCTAGTTATATTAAAACCCGACTAACCATGCGTTTACTATGCCTGAGCAATGGTCATGGAGAGGATGTGATTGCTGTCCAAATTCTACAGGAATTGCAACATTATTCTACTTGTCCAGAACTAGCCGCCTTACCCTTAGTTGGGGAAGGAAAGGCTTATCTCCCATTAGATATCCCCATTATCGGCTCCGTTGAGCAGATGCCATCGGGTGGATTTATCTATATGTCCCAACAGCAAGTGTGGCGTGATGTGCAGGGAGGCTTAGTGCAATTGATTTGGTCTCAATTAAAAGCAATTCGCCGTTGGGCTAAATCAGGGGACTTTATCCTAGCAGTAGGAGATATCGTACCACTGTTGTTTGCCTGGTGGAGTGGTTTACCCTATGGCTTTGTTGGTACTGCCAAATCGGAATACTATTTGCGGGATGAATCGGGATGGTTACCCAATCGACCCCGTTGGGAAGGGTGGTCAGGTTCGGTTTATTTGCCTTGGGAGCGTTGGCTGATGTCTAATCGCCGTTGTTTAGGGGTTTTTCCTAGAGATACCCTGACTACACAGATCTTAAAGCAGTGGTCTATCCCAGCTTTTGATCTGGGTAATCCGATGATGGATGGGATTTATCCAGACTATCCAGCACCAATGGTTTATGACAAAGATGCAGAATTAAACGAAACTAAGCGTACCCTAACTATTACGTTACTACCCGGTTCCAGAATACCGGAGGCTGATCACAATTGGCATCAAATCATCTTGGCAGCATCAGGGTTACTGGATACTTTTGCTTCGCGATCGCTTTTATTTCTCGCTGCCATTGCTCCAGGATTAAGCCAAGATCCTTTACGGGAGGTTTTAGTCGCTCATAGTTGGACTGAGGTCACCTTGCCATCCGATCCATTCAATCTCCAGCTCAAAGACAAACAGGCTTTGGCTTTTACCAAGCAAAATGGCACACTGATTTTAACCCAGAACGACTATAACCTCTGCCTGCTCCAAGGGGATTTCTGTATCGCCATGGCAGGCACAGCCACAGAGCAATTTGTCGGGTTAGGAAAACCAGCCATTGCCATGCCAGGAGTTGGTCCCCAATATACCCCTGCTTTTGCCGAAGCCCAAACTCGCTTGTTAGGTCCATCGTTAGTAATAGCACAGCAACCAGAATTGGTAGCAAGTATAGCGAAAGAGTTATTCCATAACCCCGACAAGTTACAGCTAATAGCAGAAAATGGTCAGCGACGCCTTGGTCAACCAGGGGCAGCAGCTAGGATTGCTAAGTGTTTGATGGAAAAGATGAATTATGAATTATGAATTATGAATTATGAATTATGAATTATGAATTATGAATTATAAATTAGACATCTCAGATGTCTATTATATCGGGTGCATCTCATATTTATAAATTTTGCGTAGGGTGCGTTAGGGAAGGGCTAGCCATCATTTTCCGCCTCTTTGCGCCTGGTTGGGACAGCCCGCCCCGTAACGCACCACCGGATCAAACAGCAAAAGTGAGATGCACCCATTATATCTAGCATATATAGGGCTGTTTTAACAGTCCTATTCAAACTACAATTTCCACACATTAAAAACAAGTATAAAGGTTATATATTGCGATGGATATTAAAACTTTGAGTGGTAATACTGTCAGTATTTTGGGTCTGGGAGCTAAAAACCCAATGGATAAAACTTGTGTAGAGATTGCTTACGAGGCTGGAATCAATTACTTCTTTTTTTACAACCTGAATTACACCAGTTTCCTAGAAGGACTAAAGCCTATTCTGGCAGCTCAACGAGATCAAGTGGTAGTTTCCACGGGCAGTAACAGTCGCGATCTTAACCAACTGCGCGAATATTTCGACCAAGTTCGTTCTTTGCTTGATGTGGATACAATAGATGTGTTCTTTTTGGAATATATCTCCCCTAAAGATGATCTCCACCAGGTTGCAGTAGCCTTAAACCAGATCCATACCTGGAAAACTGAAGGATTAATCCGCTATGTTGGCGCAACCACCCATAACCGCAAATTAGCCGTGGAATTATTGAGAAAGCAGTCCTGTGATGTGCTGATGCATCGTTATAACATGGCCCATCGCAAAGCCGAAGTAGAAGTGTTTCCTGCTGCGCTCAAAGCCGACATTCCAGTAGTTGGGTTTACTGCCACTCGTTGGGGTTCGCTGTTGCAAGGGCATAAAGACTGGAAAAATCCAGCTCCAAGTGCTGCTGACTGTTATCGCATGGTACTGCGCCAACCAGCGATTCGCTTAGTCCTCACTGCACCTAAAACCGAATCTGAATTAGTTGAAAATCTCAGGATTTTGCAATCTCCTGAGTTATCTCTTCAGGAAGTAAACCATTGGCAAACCTATGGCGATCTAATTTATGGAACCGGCCAGGATAGCTTCGATAATAAATGGCCTTAATTAGTTAATATCATCTGCGGTTGAAGACTTATAAATAGTAGGTAATAGGGAACAGGGAACAGGGAACAGGGAACAGAGAACAGAGAACAGGGAATTAGGAGGGAGATTACCTACGAAAAGGAAGCTATTTTTTTAAAATTATTATCTTAACATGATATAATAAAATGCTTGCAGAAGTCGGGAACTTTGGATCGGGCAAATTCGCAGCAGCAGGGAATAAAAATTGACGAAACCCTTATCAAAACTGGGATGCACCCCGGTCTGCTCTGGTTTTGTTACAAAAATTAACAAATTTTTCTCTCATGAAAAGTAATTCTTACGATACACTGGCTAAGTGGAAAACTTAGGAGGCAAGGAAATGAACGCTCAAACATGGATTACCCCTAGTTTTTAGCCTTGCTGAATCAATGGGGATTAGACCTACTGAGTTGTTAGCTCATAAGCCAGACGATGATTAGTGTAAAATTCATCCGGTTGACTGAATCAGTTGTTAGATAAGTAAATATAGAGAATGGCTCAAGTCTATACCAAAGATTTTGAAATTAAATGCCCTCCCCCACAGCGCACCTGGAGAGAAATTTCCCAAAAAATTGCTGAGCTTCCCTTACCAGGTGTTCCCATTCGCTTGATTTTAACCAAGGTTGAAGGAGATACTCTCACCTTTGAATCCAGCTTCATTGATACAGACAGAAAGCCGGTTTGGTCATCTTTACTTGATATTAATATTCGTCAACGGGTTTCTAACCAACCATTTGTCGCAGTTAGTATTATTCCCACCGGAGTCAGAGCAGAAATTGGTGGTTTTGCCGGAGATGCGACTCCTAGTACCAATCTGTTAGCCTCCGCTTGTGACTATCTGGTGACAAATCCCAATGCCGTTACAGCGTAGGATATCTATTTCGGTCAGGATAATGTGCTTTATCTGGAAGGGAATCTGATTTGTCAGTTACTACTGGGTAATACCGATCTGAAAGAGGGTGATTTAATCTCTAAGAGTAAATTTGTTTAGAGCTCTAACTTATGCTAAATCCTACATCCTAAATTCTTAAAAGCTTATGTCTTTGCTAGTCAACAAAATCACTATATCCCCAGAAGAAAAAAACTCTTTTGCTGAGAATGGGTTTATCAAACTAAAAAAACTGTTTACGGATGAAGCAATCGATAAATTACGGTATCTAACTGCCGAATCCAATCAAGTAAAAAAAGTTCCCGAATCTTACAGTGGCGATTTTTCCAGAGTAGGCTATGACCTAGAAAATGCTGTCACCCACCAGATCTATTCTGAAGAAAACTTTAAAAACACCTTCAAGCCATTAATCGAAAATGAATTAATCTTCACCCAAGGTGTGGGATTTGAATTAAAACCAAACAGAAAAGGATTTCATTTTCATCTCGATCTTGTTAGCTTCAACTTCATTAAACCAGAGGATTTAGGATATTCCCTATGGATACCACTAGTTCCAATTAATACGAAAGAGCAACATGGAGGCATGGCATATGTACCACGAAAGGCTTATCCAACCTCTGGGTACTATGCCCTCCGGTACGAACTAATACAACACAAAGATTTTGCAGAATTTTGTCAAACCGAAGAGTTTAATTATTTTGAGTTTTTCTATGCTTCTAAAGTTGAAGAGATGGTTTTAGATACAAATAAAGTAGAAGATAACTTTGAAGTGGGTGATGCCCTTCTACTAGACAAATTTGTTTGGCATAGAAGTGTCCCCCTCCTGGAGGGAAAATTACCATCGAGAATGGCATATACAATGCGTTTTGTCGATTCCCAAGCCCGCTACTCTAAAATATTTCTTGATGGTCTATACTCCCTGATCAAATCGAAAGGCGATGATACTTTAACTTCCTTTGGTTATAAATTAACTGACCTTAAGGATGGTGATTTAATTTATAAAAGTAAATTCGTTTAATAGTAAGTTTAAGATTAATTAAAGTTCGTATACTTCCTGTTTACTTTTAAGACTGATTTGAGTAAAACTTAAAAAAATGTAAATATGAGTGTAAATACAAAAAACTCTAATATAAATAATTCCATAACTACCTTTTATTCCCAAGAAGAACGACAGTTACGTGTAGATCTTGCTGCTGCTTACCGCTTGATTAACTATTATGGGATGACAGACATGATATACACCC
>NZ_JAAHHC010000060.1:0-35577 GCF_010672265.1 Moorena sp. SIO3A2 | reverse complement strand
TGAGTGTATTAATTTAGTACGAGAATTAATGAGACTTAATCGTAATAAATGGAAGTATTATTTACGAGGAATGAGAGCTAAATCGCTTGTCCTGTCTGCTTTATAACTATTTTCGTCGCCCCCCCAGCTCTCAACTAGAACAATACAGGGATGAAATAGCCATAGGTCAATATCAAATCCAACAGGGCAAAGCTGAAAATCCAACCGCCCTGGCACAACATCTCCAAGAGTTGCGACAGCAGCGCAATGATTTACAAGACCAATATTTACCTATCGGTTCTAGCTTTAACTTTGAGCAATTCCGGAAAACTCTAGAAAAAAACACTGCTATTGTTGAGTTTTATATTAGCTTTGATCGCTTTTTAACTTTCATTTTTACTCGCCACAGCCAACAGCCTCTAGTTTTGTCATCTTCTACTGATCAATTATATGCCTTGATAGATTGGACAACTGCTTATCTGGATGATTATTACGACCAACCACAAGACTGGAGGAATCCACTAACTTCAAGACTCCAGAAGCTAGCAGAGATTCTGAATTTTAACAAAATTCTCCAGCAATTACCCAAAGACTGCAATCAACTGATCCTCATCCCCCATCAGTATCTACATCTATTCCCCTTGCACGCCTTACCCCTTCCTGAAAATCCAGGTAAATTGCTATTTAATCGTTTCTCCCAAGGAGTTCGTTATTCTCCCAGTTGCCAATTACTCCAACTTGTCCAAACCAGAAAACGCCCGGACTTTACCCACCTGTTTGCCGTTCAAAACCCCACGGGTGACTTAAGTTACGCTAACATCGGAGTAGAAGTGATTAAAAGCTACTTCAATCCAGCGGATACAGAGGTTCTTGGGGAGCATCCCATTTTGGAAACAATATTACCCAAAGCAACGATATTTCAAGGGTTTCAGCCCCCTAAAAAGAGCTAACGTGCCAAATTGGGATGCTCCCGGTTCTTGTGGAAAACGCTGCCACCAAAGCTGCCATAGATAGCAAACCTCTCAACACTTACCACTGTGTCCATTTTAGCTGTCACGGTTACTTTAATCTTAACCAGCCTCAGAAATCCGCCTTAATCCTGGCAGATGCGTACCTCAACTCTGCACCGGCTGAACTAAATCCAGAACAACATCTAGTTTTGGATGACGGTGAAGTAATTGACTTACACAAATGCCTCACCTTAGATGCCATCTTTGCCCTTAAATCACAACAGAAATTAGCACAATGTCGCCTTGTCACCCTTTCTGCTTGCGAAACAGGATTAATCGACTTTGATAACACCAGCGATGAATACATTGGTTTACCCAGTGGTTTCTTAGTTGCCGGAAGTCCAGCAGTAGTTAGTAGCCTATGGAAGGTAGAGGAGGTTTCTACAGCGTTGTTGATGATTAAATTTTATCAGAATCTGCTAAACCAGATGTCCTTAGCAGTTGCGCTGAATCAAGCCCAACTCTGGCTGCGGGATGCCACTGTACAGGACTTGCGAAATTGGGCTGAACAGTTAACTAAACAGTTGACTTTGGAGAATAACTTTAAGGAAGAAGTGGAGGAAGAAATAGAGTTATTTAAAAATGACTACAAACCCTTTTATTCTCCTTATTATTGGGCGGCTTACTGCGCCATTGGAGAATCATATATTTAGTTAAGTAAACAAAAAAAAATATGAAATTTAAAAAAATTATCCAAGTTTTTCCGCAAGTACTCAAAACTCACTCTGAAAAGTTTGAACTTGAAGACTTGCAAGACTTAGACCAAGTTTTAGCAGCTTTAGACACTCAAACAGAAGGCGAATTAGTTAATTTACTCAAAAATTGGTTCCAAAACCATACAAAAGTTACAGAAACTATACGCAAATTTGCTCAAACTACTCAGGAATTAAAGAAGTCACCCGAGCCTCCGCCTAATTCCGAAGCAAGTATTCTTCAAAACCTATTTGAACTGCGACAAACCAACCAAGAAATTATTAAAGCTAAAACTAATCAAGACAAGAGTAAGCAATCAAAACAAGGGTAAGCATTGAGCTATCAGCTATCAGCTATCAGCTATCAGCTATCAGCTATCAGCTATCAGCTATCAGCTATCAGCTAATGCGCTACGCGAACAGCTATTGAATAAAATAATCTGAAGGCTGACGGCTGACGGCTGACGGCTGACAGCTGAATAGCTACTAAAAATGTCAAACAATGACTTATAAAATCTACGCACCTAATATTCATCTCTTTGCCTTCCATCTTAGGAATCTATCTAGTAGTGATTCCCAAGCAGACACCGACTATGACAGCAAACTACTTTGGCACAAGTACGATCAGATTTGTGCTAAATTCCAAATTCAACAGAAGCTAGACCTGAGAGACGTTGCAGAAGGTTCCCGCATTGCTTTACTAAAAGGAGCCACCAAGGATAATATTCTCTTACCTTTGGAGGGTAAATTATCTCTCAATCATGGCAAAAGAATAAAAATTACTGGTCAAGCTTGTCCACTCCAGATCTATGATAGTTATGCTCTTGGTTTAAATATTCGGATTCCTGAAGTTGAGAATAATCAGAAAACTGAAGACGTAGACCTGACTGTATTCAAGGATTTTAATCCAGACCAGTGCTTTCTTCCCAGTAACATTAACAGTTCCCTAGGACAAATTCTGTTACTAACTGCTTGGCTACCCCAGAAGCAGCAGCAAGATTCCCATGTATGGAAAGAGATAGCTGATCAGTGTGTGCAGAATTTTCTTGGGGAAAACGATCAGGATAACTGTCCACCGCTTTATCAAGAAGGTCAATTATTTGGTAGTCCGATTTTTGAATATGGCATTCCTGATCAATCTCAAGACTATGGCAAAATTTTTGTTTGGCTATTTTTAGGAGAAGATATCAATGGCAACTATGCTGCCCGAGCGGAGGAAAATTTTTGCTGGTTTTATCAATACTTTATTGATTTATTTTTTGATCGCCAAAAAGTAATTAAAGCTTATCAAATCAGCAGGGAAGTGTATAGTGATGCTTACCAAGGATATCAAGACATTAAACAAATTATCAATGAAACGATAGATCACAGGCTAGAAGCCTGTGCCACGACTCAAAGTCAAGATAATCAGAGGTCATTATCTGATGATGACCTGTTGGAGTTTAAGAAGAAGCTGAGAATACTGCCGAAGCTAGACTTGAACTATTCAGACTGGCTGAGACAGTTAGAAAGCTATAGCTTGACAATGAAGATTAATGCTCACAATTATTCCGAAAAGCTTCAACAAATTAAAGCAAAATTACCAAAGGATGAAGATTTAAGCTTTTTGTCAGTATTTGAGCATAAAATCAGCCCTACTTATCAAAATCAAATTCAAATAAACTTAAGCTATTTTGCCCATAGCTCCGCACTGTTAGACAAAGCGATTTCCTCAATCAGAGGTATTGTGGAAATTGAACAAGCAGAACGCGATCGCGCTTTGGAAAAAGCCCTCAGAGATAAGGAAGAGGCTGATCGAGCCCGAGACAAACAAGCTGAGAAACAGGAGAAAAGACTACAACTTTGGATCACCTTCGTCGGTACTGGCCTAGCGGTCAGTGGTATTTCTTCCCAAACCGACGCTAAACAACCTCTAGAAGCCATCCTGATCGAACTAGACCGGAAGGGATCCTTAGATTGCCCTGAAGCTGGATTCTACCCTTGCTTGAGTTACAGTGTAGTGTTTGTGGTATTTCATATTTTGATTGGTGTTGGAGTTGGTGCGATCGCTGCGTTTATTTTGGATCGAATTATCAATCGGCGGTCAAAATGACTGCTGATAGCCTCCAATTCTAACTAAAAACTTTGCTGAGGATTTCAACAGAAGGGTCAACGGTCAGCTGATTTTATTAAAAAGCTGATAGCTGATAGCTGATAGCTTATGATAATAAGTTAATCGGATTTAATATCATGTGTTATTTGTCTTTATCTTCAGAGCCACAGTTTATTGAGTCGAGCTTGGCAGCAAATTCCAGAGCACCTTTAATACTATTGATATTGCCCTCAATCCGTGCAATTTGAATCTCAGTCAGTAACTCACCAATTTTAGAACTAGGGGATAACTTAAGGGATTTGATTAAATCTTTACCAGTAACTAGTGGTGTCGGATGGGCAACCTGGTCATTGGGATTCAAATAGTGCTCAATCAACGGTGCTATAGTATCCACAGCCATACCCCTGGCAACTGCCAAAAGCGCTACCACAGGAAAGACAGCTCCAACGTTAAGAAAGAAGAAATACTGCTCCCGTAATGGGATATCCTTGGCAGTAGTATAAGACAGCAGTTGGGGCAAATGTTGGATTGCCCTGACTACTATCCGAGTCTGAACACGAGAGTACTTTAGAGCTAACAGCTGTTGTTCAGCAACTGCTGGTATTGATGATAATAAATTTGCTAGCTTAGCCAGATTTAGCAACGATAAAGAATGCTTAGTCACCTGTAATTTCAATTCCACCCCAAGCTTAGGCCAGGTTTCTGCCAGTACCACAGCGGATTGGTCAACTGCTGCCATGTGCTCTAAACCCTCAGCCGTGGCATCAGGCAGCCATGGTCGTAACACATTATCCTCCCAGGCGGCTTTTAGCCAAGGTACACCCTGAGGTGACTTGAGGAGATAGCCCAATTCTGTCCGTACCCGTTCTGCTGCGATTTTGCTCAATAACGGTGCTAGCTTTCTAATCACTGACTGGGTGGCTGGGTCAATCTGAAAACCCAACTGAGCGGCTTGTCGATAACCCCGCAGTAATCGTAATGGGTCTTTTTGTAAGTTTTCTGGTGACACCATCCGGATTATGCCTTTACGGCAATCCAAGATACCCTGTAATGGATCAATGAATTCCTTGGTGTGGGGATTAAATGCGATCGCATTAATCGTATAATCCCGCCTATGTAAGTCAGCCTCTAAGCTATCCCCGTCCTGTTGAGCAAAGTCAACTGTTGCGTTGCCAAACACTACCCTAGCTATTTGACGCTGGGCATCCAACACCACAAATCCGGCCTTATAACGTCTTGCTAGCTTGCTGGCTGACCGTACTGCTTTAGTGGGTAAAACAAAGTCTAAGTCTTGGGTTACCGACTGTCGGTTGATCACAGCATCCCTAACCGCACCACCCACCAAGCAAGCGTCAGAAGGGAGTAACTCCCAGTTAAACGGCCAATTTTGGGGTGATAGAGCAGTTTGATAATTAGTCATTAGTCATTTTCTGAAATCTCAGAATGAATACTATATATCAATATGTGCTAAAATCGAATAGAGAACATCGCAACTTCGGAATCGGAAACAGAAATTTTTTGGAAAATAAAGTAGCAAACAAAGTAGCTAATAGTTAACTATTTTATCCTATAAGCTACTCAAGAAATGTCTGGTTTGAGCTATGCTAAAATAAAGGAATTGGAGTTTAAGCAATGTGTATTTGCATTAACTGCCACTACGTAGACCGCTGTACTACATACCATGCTGTGGAAACCCAGCATCAGGTACCTCACCTGACGGAATCTCCCAACTTTGAAGCGGTTGAGCCCACCATCAATGTCAATATCCGTTCTACTGAAGATATAATCGAAATGGAATGGGACGTTGTGGGGTGTAATAGCTTTAAGCAGGAAACTGGGAAGTGGGCAAAGCTTCGTCCTGGTGAGCTGGTACCAACCTGATATCTTTGTGAATTTTAGCTACTCTGGCGAGAAGCTCCACTATGCACCTAATATCAGCATGGGATTAATCGCCAGTCAAGTTTTAATTTTACTGAGCAAGCTTTTGATAAAAGCTCGGATTGCTTCTGTTTGTGTTTGTCCAGTATTTTCTATAATACTGCTTTAATTGACACAAAAGAGACGATCGAGCCAAGATATTAAAAAGGATTAATTTTTGTAACGCTGGATGTCTTTTGAGCTTTTATCGTTGGAAACGGTCCAGAACATAGCTAACGACTATGGCTACTGGGCAGTTTTTTTTGGGATTGCCCTGGAAAACGCTGGGGTACCCATACCGGGAGAAACCATTACCCTGGTAGGTGGCTTCCTCGCAGGTAGCGGCGAACTCAATTATTGGGTAGTCCTATGCTCTGCGATCGCTGGTGCTGTCCTAGGAGATAACTGTGGTTACTGGATTGGGAAAATCGGTGGTTGGCCATTACTAGTGCGAATTGGGGGTTTAGTCCGGATCACAGAAGCACAACTGACAGAGGCTAAAACCGAATTTCGTAAGAACGCTGCTAAGGCAGTTTTTTTTGGTCGATTTGTGGCAGTACTGCGGATCTTTGCTGGTCCAATGGCAGGGATTGTTCAGATGCCTTACCCGAAATTTCTCTTATGCAATTTCGCTGGTGCTACGATCTGGGCATCAGTGATGGTAAGTTTATCCTACTTTTGCGGACGCTTGATACCTCTGGAACTATTAATCTCTTCGGTATCTAAATTTGCGATTGTTGCTCTGATCTTGGTGATTGGCTCGATTGTTGTTCCTAAATGGTTGGAGTCTCGTAGACAGAAATTGGAGATCGGGGATTAATTGAGATTGGCTAAGGGCAATCGGTAATTGGTAGTTAAGGATTACCTTAGCCAATTACCGTAACCCAAAATTACTAACTCCTGGTTTTTGCTGACCACACCCGAGTCGGTAATCCCCACAAGTAGATGAAACCTTCAGCCGCCTTGTGGTCAAACTGGTCTTCCGAGGTGTAGGTAGCCAGTTCCGGAGTGTAGAGAGAATTCTCTGACTGACGCCCTACAATTATGGCATTACCCTTGAACAGTTTAACCTTGACTGTACCGGATACCCGCTCCTGGGTTTTTTGAATGAAAGCATCCAAAGCCTCCTTAAGAGGACTATACCACAAGCCTTTGTAGACCATTTGACTGTAGGTGTCTTCAAGCCCTCGCTTGTACTGGGTAACATCAGCAGTCAAGGTCAGACTTTCCAAGTCACGATGAGCTTGGATCAACACCGATAGGGCTGGTGTTTCGTAAATTTCTCGGCTTTTGATACCGACTACCCGGTTCTCAACCATGTCAATCCGTCCCACACCATGATTGCCAGCCAACTCGTTCAGTTGACTAATAAAAGTCACGGGGTCAAGGAGATTACCGTTAAGAATAGTGGGGACACCCCGCTCAAAGCCAATTTCAATATATTCTGGCTCATCTGGCGTATTTGCGATCGCTTTTGTCATGGCATAAACTTCCTCTGGTGGTTCTACCATCGGATCTTCAAGCACCCCCGCTTCAATACTGCGCCCTAGCAGGTTACGGTCAATGCTGTAGGGGGAAGACTTTTTGACTGGTGAGGGAATACCAAAGCGCTCACCATATGCGATCGAGTCTTCACGAGAGAACCCCCACTCCCTAGCTGGTGCCAATATTTTCAAGTTGGGGTTAAGGGCGATAATCGACACATCAAAACGCACCTGGTCATTGCCCTTACCGGTACAACCATGAGCTACCGCATCTGCACCATATTTTTCAGCAGTTTCCACCAATAATTTAGCAATCAGGGGACGAGCCAGAGCAGTAGAGAGGGGATAGCGACTTTCATAAAGAGCATTAGCCTGAATTGCTGGAAACGCATAGTCCTTGACAAAGCTGTAGGTAGCATCAGCAACCAAGGATTCTGTTGCCCCAGCGTCCAAAGCTTTTTGTCTGATTGGTTCTAATTCATCTCCCTGACCTAAATTTGCGGCTAGGGTGATCACCTCTTTGACTCCCCATTCTTCTTTAAGATAAGGGATACAAACCGAAGTATCTACGCCACCGGAATATGCTAGAACAACTTTTTCAGCACGGCTCATGATAGTTTCACCCTGTGGAAAACAACAAAATATCTATTCTATCCACATATTTCCAGAATATGGTTGCTGAATTGCCACAAAACTCTAATCGTAATCCGCCTCAACAGTATCAATCCAAGCCAAACTAGTGCCTGGATAATAGTTGCCTAAAATTTCTTGATACGTGTAACCCTGCTTAGCCAAGTCACGAGCTCCGGTTTGACTCATACCCTGACCACCAAATACATTTTTGACAATATGGTCAGAAGCCGCGTACAAGGATTCTACCACCCCACCTTTGTAACTTAGAAAAATGCCGCGAGTTTCTTGAACTGCCTGAGCCGTGGTGTTCCACTCATATTTGATTCCTTTGTAAACTTGCCAACGCTGAGTGTTTCCCAAATCATAGAATTTACTAGCGGGTCGAATCGCATGAACCAAAGCATAGGAGCGAGCAGCAATGGCTTGTGCTTTGAGAGCTGCCATTGGCCAACTAGGATACACTTCCGCTCCCACCACCGAAGTCAGGTAAAGCTCAAGGTCAACGTAGTTTACTGCCAAGATGCTATCTCCCTTAGAAATCAATAGCAAATCCCCTCGATACCACCGGTTTCCTACTAATACATACCCTCCATTTGTGGGCTTCACCCAAAGCCCTGCGGGGGTCTTATAGTTACCAATTTGAATATAGTCCCCTAATGGTTTAACATTACTTCCCTGATTGGCGGTTAGTTTACCCAGGGGCTGACCCCTAGCATCCAGCAACTCACCCGGTGTTGAGGTAGCCACTACCAGAGACTTAACACCATTAGCTACAGCAACTCGCATTTCTAGGATCGGAGCATCATTCAATGGCTTTGCTGCTGGTTGCTGATTTTTGGTAGCCGCTTCAGACTGGCTGGGCGGCTGGTTGTTGTGATTAGAAGACTCAGTCTTGGCTGATTTATCCGATTTATCCTGGGATTTATCCTTGGTAGTAGCAGTAGCTTGTTTCGTGCCCTGGTTGCTAGCGGTTGATGCTTGGGTAGCTTTAGTTTGGGCTAGGGTTGGTGAGGGTGGTGAGTTAGAAGCAGTAGAATTCTCATCCTTGGGGGTAGGAGATTGGGATGGTTTTGGATCTGTGGCGGTAGAGGTTAGTTCGGATGTGGGAGTCTCCTCGTTGTTAGCCAGCCCATCCGATTCAGGGGAAACTTGATCTGGGGAATTTGGAGCAGAAGAGGTTGAGGAAGATGTTTCTAACTCAGAGCCAGGTGACAGAGATTTCGCTAAGACTAAAGGTACAGATAGGGCAATTGAAAATAGGGCAATTGACCACAACACTGATTTCTTCATTCGTAAGTAAAATTAAACACTTGCTTCACCGGCTATTCCAATATACAACTTAGCATTGCTATTGGGATTCTGAATACTGTTGTGCTGACCTTAAACGTGCCGAAAGGACGGAATGAAGTTTGTTAGGAACGACTTCCCAATTAATTTCGGTGTATGTTTTCCAAAGTCGATCGGCTTCTTTCTTTGACAATTGGGCAAAATCTCGCAAAAAGGGATAGTCTATCCCTTTTTGCAAGCACATGTACCCAGCCAAGCGGCACTCTTCATGGGAAGGCACACATTCCCAAGCCACTTTGTCCCGATCGAGTAGGTTTTCGAAGTGTGTTCTGTTCTCTGGGATCTTAAAGAGGCTGATTTGAGAGCCGACAACCTCTTGAGCAAACTCTTCATCAAAATAAGCACACATCATCAAGTAGCAAAAACAACATTTAGGGCAACGGTTGCACCAAGGTTTACCGTAGTTGCAAGAATGTGTCGCTTTCATCAGCTGAGGATGCTGAGCCACAATGGCATAGATCGAGATGTCGTACAGTCCGCGAAGCGTACTGAAAAAGCCTTCAAACCAATGGCAATTCGTGATCTGTGTAAATATCTGCTTGGCCTTTTGTTGGTATTAAACACTTTTGCACCATTGGTGATTAATGGGATTACCATCCCAGTCGGCCATGCTGTTATCGGCGGATCGTTCGATATTGAACCATACTTTGGTATATTGATGGTAAAGGATGACAGGAAAGTAACCAATATAATTGGCGGTATGTCCCACTATAAAGTCAATTTTATTGTATTTAGCTTCTACCCCCATCGCTTCGAAAACGTGATCAGGGCAACTAAAGAAATTATCTTCAATCTTAACCTTAATTGTCTTGCTTTCTGGCGGGGCTGCCGCTTCTTTCAGCCGCTGAAGCAAGGCTTCCTGTAGCGCAATGCTGCTCTTGGCGATTGGCACATAGCCCTCATACATGTCGAATGGCACACCAGCTTCCCTCAGTAACAACATGCCAGCCAGGGTATCCTTACCGCCACCATTGGTTAACAAGCTGCTCTTGCGTGGTGGCGGCGAGACTTCGGCACGGGGATACTGAGCCTGTGGAGGTGCAGTCGAGCCGTCACACTCAATCTGGGAAATGGGTTCTTGTACCACGAGCTTCGGATAAGTCGGTGATGGATAGCGCAATTGATTCAGATAGCGCCATTCGCCGAGTTGTTTACGAAAGCAATCAGTCCACAACTCACGAACGGTCGCACTGCATTGCAACCCTTCACAAAGAACAACCTTCTCGCCCCCCAGTGCCAAAAATCGCATACATTCCCATGCCACAAGTGCCCCCAACAGTTCAGGCTCAATGCTCTGATCATACCGCTCCCATAAGGCATCCCAAGAGGGAATAGATTGATAGGTTATGTGTGAAAAAAATGACCGCCCCGCAATCTCAAGGTCGATATGCAGCGTAGCAGGCTGTGAGTGTAACGTCACGCCACGAACATGCACATCAAACTTCGATGAGGAAGTGAGAGATTTAGGATGAGTCAGTTTTATAATTGCCATATTTTAACCGATATGTTGTCAAAGGGCGAAAGCGCCTAACTTCTTACCCTTATCCCCTCCTTATTGTGTTAAAGAAGGGGAGAAAGGGCGATTCCTGACAACCTGATGAAGCTGTTATTTGCAGAAAGCCTGAAATAAAAGATCAGGATCAAAAGAATTTTCGATTTGTGGGTTTACCGTCAAAAAACCGATTTGAGCCTTTCTGTAATAAATTGCAGGGGGTAATTCTGTGCTGGGGTTATAGGCACTGAGGTGTGACTTAGAACTCCCATAATTTCCCTCCCGATTCCACACACTATCAACGCCCGACAGATTACCATAATCCCCTAGCTGATTACAAATCGACTTTTCATCCACAGGGTTACTAGACACTAAACCCAGGAAAGCACCATCAGCTCCCACCAAGTAAGCACGACCATCAAGTTCAAACAGTGTTTGGGCAAGACTGCGACTGGCCAAACAGTTACCGAACACCAGGGAGATACCTAACATCAAACCAATCTGTTGGGTAACAGAAACTCTGCTCATGGTTAACCTAGATTTTAGTAAATCAGAAATATTTATTCCTCTAGGATTCCCATCAGACTCCGTCAAGGAACACCTGGCTAAAAATTTCTATCCAAAAGCAGAAGCAGATGGAGGATTAATAAGGTAAGGGCTAGTTAACAGTCAAGCTTTGATCCCCCCAAAGATCGGCAGGCGGTCAACCTACCCTACGGGAACGCCAAAGGCGAACAACCTTGGGCTTTCGGCCACGCTACGCGAACAACCTTAAACCTTGGGCTTTCGGCCACGCTACGCGAACAACCTTAAACCTTGGGCTTTCGGCCACGCTACGCGAACAACCTTAAACCTTGGGCTTTCGGCCACGCTACGCGAACAACCTTAAACCCTCAACCTTCAACCCTCAACCTTCAACCCTCAACCTTCAACCCTCAACCTTCAACCCTCAACCCACCCTACTTCGGACGCCAAGGGCGAACAACCTTCAACAATGAGTTACTTTCTTCCAGTCAGCCAATAGGTGATCATCTCTCCTTTGCCCTTAACATTAATAATCCCTCGCTCTTCAAACAAATACTTGTCTCGTAAACGCTCGTAAGTGTTAGCAGTAACTTGAATTCTCCCAGGTTCCCCTTGAGAGTCCATCCGAGATGCCACATTAACCGCATCGCCCCACAAATCATAAATGAACTTCTGGATACCGATCACCCCAGCTACCACAGGACCAGTGTTAATCCCGATGCGCAGGCGGAATGGTTCCCCATCATGCCGCTGGAAACGACTAATTTCCTGTTGGAGATCCAATGCCATGTTTGCGATCGCTTCTGGATGGTCATCCCTAGGGTTTGGTAGACCACCAACCACCATGTAGGCATCTCCAATGGTCTTAATTTTCTCTAATCCATGGTGCTGCGCTAGTTGGTCAAAGCTTGAGAAAATTTGATTAAGTAGATTAACCAATTCTGTGGGAGAGATGCGAGCAGAAAGCTTGGTAAACTCCACAATATCAGCAAACAGAATTGTTACTTCCTCAAAGCGATTCGCAATAGCTTTTGGCTCTTGTTTTAATCGTTGGGCGATGGAGTGAGGTAAAATATTCAACAACAAGTGTTCCGACTTTTCTTGTTCAGCTCTCAGTGCTGCTTCTGCCTGTTTGCCCTTGGTAATGTCGGCTACAGTGCCTTCGTAGTATAGTAGTTTCCCTTGAGTATCACGCACAACACGAGCATTCTGAGACGTCCAGATGATTTGGCCATCTTGTCGATAAACCCGAGCTTCAAAATCAGAGATAGCACCATGCTCCTCAACCGCAGCAATAAACTCAGCATAGCTGTTGGGGTTGACATAGAGTTGCTGTTCAATATCGGTCACTTTAGCCACTATTTCTTCTGGGCAAGAGTAGCCATACATCCGAGCTAAAGCTGGATTGACACTCAGGTACTGCCCATCCGATGTAATCTGAAAAATCCCCTCAGCGGCATTTTCAAAGATGCTACGATACTTCTCTTCAGCTTCCTGAAGTGCATCTAGAACCCGTTTGCGCTCTGTAATATTACGAGCGACCCAAATCACACAATTGTTTGGCAGGGGTGAGACACTCGCAGCAAACCACACCTGGGAATTATCACCTCTAAAGTGTGAAGTATGAAAGGGTTTTTCAGTTTGCTCCACTAGCTTTTGGCCATTGAATTCCGAAAATTTTTCATAATCGGATGAATTGTGATAATATTTGTTAGTGTGATGCCCTATATTCTTGGAATCGAAGTCCGAAAGTTTGTGGCCATTCAAGTCTGAGTTAGAACTAATTTCATCCTTAATACTTCCTACTTGATAATTTCCTATAGGTAAGCTGTATTCTATATTCAGGGTTTGTTTAGTATCTAAGACTTGCCGGATATGGGTGACAAAAAGTTCAGCTTGCTTGGGGGGAAAAACCTCGTAGACACTCTTACCAAGTAGTTCGGTCGTTGGACTATATAAAACTTCAGAATTGGTGGAGACTACTTTCATGTATCGTCCTTGAGCATCAAAAACGGTAATCACATCGGTCATCGCCCCAAATAGCACCCGCAACTCAGCTTCGGATTTACGTAGTGCTGCTTCGATGTGTTTGCGCTCTACAATCTCAATCCGTAGTTGATGATTGGCGTCCCGTAGTGCTGCTGTCCGTTGCTCCACTCGGGTTTCTAACACTTCATTGGCTCTTTGCAAGGCTTCCTGAGCTTGCTTACGCTCAGAGATGTCTTCCACAGTACCTTCGTAATAGAGCAGATTGCGATGCTCATCTTTAATGGCACGGGCATTTTCGCAAATCCAAGTCAAACTGCCATCCTGGCGATAGACTTGGGACTCGAAATCCACTAAGGTACCATTTTCTTCCAACAACTGGATGAATTGGGAGCGACGGTTCGGATCAACATAAAGTTCCTGCTCAATATTCGTGACAGTATTAATTAATACTTCTGGGGACTCATAACCATAGATGCGAGCTAAGGCTGGGTTAGCACTGAGGTAACGTCCTGAGGGGGTGGTTTGGAAGATGCCTTCTACAGCATTTTCAAAAATATTGCGATATTTCGCTTCAGCTTGCCTCAGGGCTTCTTCAGCTTGCCGACGCTCGGTAATATCAATCCCAATAGTGAAAGCAGCTGAGCCTTGATGGTACTTCTGGGCAACAATCACATAATTGTGCTTTTTGTGATTAACAATAGCCGAAACCTCTCGGCAAGCATCTTGTTCTGGGCTGGCAAAAAACTCCTTGACAAAGTCATTAAACTCTGAGCTAGCCTGAAGAAAGCCAATGTCTTGACCCACAAACCCCTCTGAGGACAAGTTAAATGTTTTGGCTAAATGGCGATTCACACCCAAGTAGCGCAAATCCGAACTAATCCAAGAGACAATTCCCGGTACTGCCTCCAACACGGCCTGTAACTGATCTTTGGTCTTGCGCAGGTCATCAAGAGCCTGCTGACGTTCGGTAATATCAATCCCAACGGTGAAAGCGGCTGAGCCTTGATGGTACTTCTGGGCAACAATTACATAGTTTCGCTTTTCGTCATTAACAATAGCAAAAACCTCTCGGCAAGCATCTTGCTCTGGGCTAGCAAAAAACTCCTTGACAAAGTCATTAAACTCTGAGCTAGCCTGAAGAAACCCAATGTCTTGACCCACAAACCCCTCTGAGGACAAGTTAAAAGTTTTGGCTAAATGGCGATTCACACCCAAGTAGCGCAAATCCGAACTAATCCAAGAGACAATCCCTGGTACCGCTTCCAACACTGCCTGTAACTGATCTTTAGCTGCCCTGAGTTCTTCTTGAGCTTGCTCACGCTCTCGCACCTCCATCATAAGCTGAGCATTAGATGCTTTTAAGTCAGCTGTGCGTTGTTCAACCTTGAGCTCCAGCTCATCGAAGGCTTTCTGGAGTTCTGCTTCAATTCGTCGCCGCTCAACTATTTCATGTTTCAACTGTTCCGTTGCCATTTCTAATGCTTGTGCATTGGTCTCTAGATACCTAGCTTTTTCAATCCATTGAGCAACCTCAGCCAATAATTCAATCACCACATTTGTGCTGTAGGGTTCGATCAATGGTGTGGCCCTAGCCGACCCATTGTATTGGTGAGTTCGTGCATCTGAGGCACAGTTACAGGTTTCAACCCCTAACCAGGGTAGGGGTTTAATCGGACGTTCACTGGTAAACAGAATTTCAAATTGTCCAGTCGGCAAAATCCGTCCAATCCGGCATTCTTTGCCAATATGGTGATTGGGTTCGATTTGGATTAATCCTCCCGGAGCATCAAATTTCTGACCATAAGCTGCCACCCTTACCCGGTCTACCTCAAATGATTGAGCGGATTCCACGGCTTGTTTCCAGAGGTAAACCTGAGCATAGGCAGCTTCAATGGGGTCACTAGTCACTCGGTTAGCTCCGTAACGACGCTGAAAATTCTGGACAAACCGTTGATTATTAGGAGTGTCCAGACTCTGGAAATAGCTCCAGCTGGCATAATGTCCCGCCGCTGTATCCCCTATCCTTTGCAGTTCCGCCTCAGCCACACTCACTGCCATAATCGGAATCTGATCAGCTGTAATTCCAGAGGATTTGTACTGGCGATAGAAGGCTACATTACTGTCACCATTAAGGGTGTTGAAGACCACATCTGGTCGAACTTGTTTAATTTTGGTGATCACCTCACCCATATCTTGAGTGCCTAGAGGAATGTAATCTTCCTCAACCACTGTTCCCCCCAGTTGTTTCAGTTGCGCTTTAATAATCTTGTTGGCAGTCAGGGGGAAAATATAGTCGCTACCGATCAGATAAAATCGCTTACCGTAATTTTTCACCAGCCAGTTCACCGCTGGCTCAATTTGTTGATTTGGACAAGACCCGGTATAAAAAATATTTGGGGAACATTCCAGACCCTCATATTGTAGGGGGTACCATAGCAGAGAATTTAACACCTCAAATACGGGCAAAACTGCTTTACGAGAAGCAGACGTCCAGCAGCCAAAGACTGTGGCTACCTGATCCTCTTGAATCAGTTTTCTGGCCTTGCTCTCAAATTCCGCTGACTTCGATGCCCCATCCTCAACGATCGGTTTGATATATTGACCAAGAACTCCTCCGGTTTGGTTAATTTCTGCGATCGCCATCAGCTCAGCTTCCACCAGGGCGGCTTCGCTAATTGCCATAGTTCCCCTTAAGGAATGCAATATACCAACTCGCATACAGGGGTTATCAGTGTTGAAACTTGGCATTGCTTAAATTCCTGCAATATTTATTTGCAAATCTTTAACTTTTAAGCACCCATCAGCCTCTCACGGTTCTTTTCCTCAGCAACCGCAGGCGACGTGACCTACTATTAAATAATCAATGTTATATAAGCGCGAATCTAGCGAGCACCCTGATTAAGTCAGGATAAAACCGTTTTAGGGGAGGAATTTCCGTGGGGGTAAAGGAAATATTTTCGAGTCAACCCGTTAACTATTTACACAAACCACTATTACTTAGACTCGAATATGCCTTGGTTTCTGGGGCAGTTGTGGTCATAGAAGTAAAATTTAGATAATCAAGATAAAATTGGCAAAATTTAGGAAAAATTTCGAAAGTTTAGTGGTAATTTCCACCTTTCTTTCCCTCCCACCATTTACCTCTTCCCGATTAAGTCAATTACACTGCACCTCAACCAATTAGTACAACAATAGTATAAGTAACTTAAAATTTACTGTGAACTCAATATATTTCAACATAACGACTATACCTGAGGGTGTGACATGAGCCCTGAAAAGCTTACTAGATAAGCCTTTGATTCCAATTCTCTTAGAAAAGATAAACTCCCAAATTGACCCTCCTGTGATTTAATGGCAAGCTCAAACCCTTATAACTACATCCAAGGTCAGCCCAAAACAGCATGTATCTTTTTGTAACACATCGGCTGAAAATATTACCCAGTAAGGATTTCAGCTTGCATGTCACCCCCTCAGCGACTATACAATTGTTTACAAAGCCATGATGTCTGTTTGAATATAGCGGTTTTTAATCTAGTAAGGTACAAGTTTTTGGGTTTTAGGGAGCAGGTACTGAGGCCGTAGGCCACTGGTTGCTGGTTCGGAGCAGGGACTTCGGAAGAGGGAAGAGGTAAAAAAAAATGTGTACCTCATGAGGATAAAAAGCGCTATACTATCACTGAAAAAAATTTTGGCGTCGCTGATAAAGGTTAACTCATCCCACCACTCAAGTAGTGAAATTTTGAGTCATTAGTATTGAGTTATAGTGGTTCTCATATTAATCAATGCAAAGGTATCTAAATTATAGAAGCCTTACTCAAAAGCGATGCAGTAGCCTCACGGGGAGGCAATGCGGTCTTGGGGGTTCCCCCGGAGACGAAACCTTAGAGAGGGTCGCCTTTAATGTCAGTAGGTTATGCAGAAAAGGGTTAAATATTTTTTAATAAGGCCACCCTCTCTTACGGTAACTTCAAGGCCTGCCGACGCGGGGCGCGTTCAAACCATGAGCAACTGCCGTGGTTTGCCCCACTCGCGCTTTGCATCAAAAGGTGCGACCCGTAGCGAATTAAATTCTTAATGCGGGAACGAAGTTACCGTAAGAAGAGGGTCGCCTTTATGGGTTACTGGCTATACGTAAAAGGGTTAAAACTTTTGTAATAAGGCGACCCTCTTCAAGGTTTCGTCTCCGGAAAGCGCACCTAACAAAGATTTAAAAATTTCTAAGCAAAAATACTAATCGTATGACTCTCATATCCAGTAGGCATTTCAAAATAAGATGCGAATACCGCTGTCATATTAATGAGGTAGACAGGATTTTTTACCTGATCCGAAGTTCCCTCTTCTGAGTTCCCTGCCACCCTTAATAAGGTAGGGTGGATTCGAGTTCCCTAAAATCTCAAACTTGTGTACCTCACCTATTTGATAAATGCTATATACTACGCCTTAGTTTTTGACAAATGACAAATGACAAATAGCTAATTACAGAAATGGAAACGGAAACGTCACCTTCTGCGGTAGTCTAGAACAAGTAAATTGATCTGCCTTGTAGAAATTGACAGCCCTATGACCTCTACCGTTACCAGTCCTGCCCGGACAATTCGCATCGGTTCTCGGAAAAGCCAACTTGCTCTGATTCAGACTTACTGGGTACAAGAGCAACTGAAAAAGCATTTTCCAGATCGAGAGTTTGAAGTCCAGACCATGAGTACCCACGGAGATAAAATCCTGGATGTGGCTTTATCTAAGATTGGGGATAAAGGGTTATTCACTAAGGAACTGGAATTGGGAATGCTTAGGGATGAGATCGATTTTGCAGTGCATTCCCTCAAAGACTTGCCAACCAGATTGCCAGAAGGGTTAGTGTTAGGGTGCGTCACAGAACGGGAGAACCCCGCCGATGCTTTAGTAATGCACCAAAAGCACCAAGATAAACAGATAGAAACGTTGCCAGAAGGCTCGATCATTGGAACCTCCTCCCTCAGACGGCTGGCTCAGCTGCGCTACCATTTTCCCCATCTGAGTTTTAAAGATGTCAGAGGTAACCTAAACACCAGACTGGCCAAACTGGATGCTGGTGACTACGATGCACTAATTTTAGCAGTAGCTGGGCTAAAACGACTGGACATGAGCGATCGCATTCACCAAATTTTACCACCAGAGATATCACTCCATGCTGTGGGACAAGGGGCTTTGGGAATTGAATGCCGTGAGGATGATCAAGAAGTCTTAGAACTGCTCAATGCGATCGCACATCCCCCCACTGCTCAACGCTGTTACGCGGAACGGTCATTATTAAGGGCGCTCGAAGGTGGCTGTCAAGTTCCCATCGGTGTAGACACTCAGTTGGAAGGCAATACCCTAACCCTAACAGCTATAGTGGCTAGTGTGGATGGGCAAAAACTTGTCAAAGATACCATTCAAGGGGAGCAGAGTCAGGCAGAAAATTTGGGACTCGAACTTGCCGAACAGCTCAAAAAACAAGGAGCACAAGAGATTTTGGCTGAAATTTTGGCTCAAATCGAGCGGGAATAGGAATATAGCTGAAAAGTCAATTCAATTCCTGTGCCAAGCGTTATAGATTTTATAATTTTCCTGATCCGCTTTCAGTGTAGGAAAAGGCTAAGGAAAAGGTTTTTTAAGCCATAGCCTTTTTCTTTTCCCGTAGAATTTTTGCTCAGGCTACAGTAAGCCTTGATAGCCGGAAAGCTGAAGGTTCTTCGATCAAGTCTGATAGGAGTTCAAGGTCAATTCCTGAAAAGTTCTGCTCCATGTTTCAGGCTTGATCAAATGCACTTCATCCTTCAAGCTTGCAGCTATTTCCTAGGCACTAACAACCAATAATTTACAACTAACAGATGAAGATTCTATTCGTTGCGGCGGAAGCAGCTCCCATCGCGAAAATTGGCGGTATGGGGGATGTAGTGGGATCATTACCCAAAACCTTGAGGCAATTGGGACAGGATGTCCGAATTTTCATGCCTTACTACGGCTTTTTGCCCGATAAAATGGAGATTCAAGAGGAACCAGTCTGGTCCGGTGATGCTATGTTTCAACACTTCAATGTGTTTGAAACCCTACTACCCAAGACTGATGTCCCCTTATATTTATTTGGTCATGCTGCCTTTGCTGGTCGCCAAATCTACTCTGGAGATGATGAAGACTGGCGATTCACCCTATTTGCCAATGGTGCAGCTGAGTTTGCTTGGAACTACTGGAAGCCTGATGTTATTCACTGTCATGATTGGCACACGGGCATGATTCCCGTTTGGATGAACCAATCATCAGATATCAGCACAGTTTTCACAATTCACAACCTGGCTTATCAAGGCCCCCAGCGCTGGCGCTTAGAAGAAATGACTTGGTGTCCCTGGTATATGCAAGGTCATAATACTATGGCGGCAGCTGTACAGTATGCTAACCGGGTAAATACTGTTTCTCCCACCTACGCTCAACAAATTCAAACTGCTGAATACGGTGAGTCCTTAGAAGGTTTGCTGTCATTTATCAGTGGTAAAACTGTTGGAATTGTCAATGGGATTGATACAGAAAGTTACAATCCCGAAACCGATAACTACATTCCTCACAACTTCACCGCTGATACTCTCGACATCCGCAGCAAAAACAAAGTAGCCCTCCAGAAAGAAGTCGGCTTAGCCATCAATCCCGATACCTGTCTGATCAGTATGGTTTCCCGCTTAGTGGAACAGAAAGGGATTGACCTGCTCGTGCAAGTTTTACAGGGTTTCCTAGCTTACACCGATTGTCAATTTTTAGTCCTAGGTACGGGAGAGCGCTACTATGAAACCCAACTGTGGGAAATCGCATCCCGCTATCCAGGACGAATGTCTGCTCAAATCCTCTATAACGATCCTCTAGCTCGACGGATCTATGCTGGTAGTGATGTATTCTTAATGCCTTCCCGCTTTGAACCCTGTGGGATTAGCCAAATGCTGGCCATGGGTTACGGCTGTATTCCCATTGTACGACGTACTGGCGGTTTGGTGGATACGGTTTCCCACCATGATCCTATCAACCAAACTGGAACGGGTTACTGCTTTGACCGCTACGAACCGTTAGATTTATATACTTGTATGGTTCGGGCTTGGGAAGGTTTCCGCTACAAGAAAGAATGGCGGAGTTTGCAGCAACGAGCTATGAGCCAAGACTTTAGTTGGGAGAAGTCAGCCAGGGAATATATCAATATGTACCAAGATATTGTAGGATTACCTGCAGAAGCACCTCAGCAGGTACCACAAGACAACCATTTAGCTGTTGTCAGCTAGACAGAATATCCCATAAGTTACACCTATTCTGTTACTGTGATCAGTGATCACTAAGGATGGCTATCCTACCATGGCTATTTTACCATGGCTATTTTAGTTTTAAATTAGTAAAATTACCATGGCCTTACCCTAGTGGATCGGTGCTACAGCTGTTTCCAACTAGGTGCATGAACACTACACTGCATGACTAATAGACAGAGAACGTTAGGGGTTGCTATGAAGATTATGGGGAAACCGGTAGTAAGACCCAAGCCCAGCAATTCTAAGTACCAAGGGCGGTGCAGTCCCCTAGAGGGCAAGATTTTCCCCCCTCAAGGCTCTAAGGGAAAAATCTCTCCTTCATTCCTCAACCGCTTATCTCTAGCTCAAGTCATGCCCTGGGGGGTAGCCATGTTGCTCTCCCCAAGTGGGCTACCAGCAATAGCACAAATCACTTCAGCAGAAGACAGTGCAGGGACAATTGTAACTCCTAATGGTCAAAGCTTCGAGATCACTGGTGGTAGCCTCTCTAATAGCAATCAACCGAATCTGTTCCACAGTTTTGAGGAATTTGGACTCGATTCCGGTCAGATTGCCAATTTTATCTCTAATAATCCCCAGGTTAGGAATATTTTGGGGCGAGTCGTAGGCGGTAATCCCTCAATTATTAATGGTCTAATTCAAATCATAAGCGGTAATGGGAGCCCTAACTTATACTTAATGAACCCAGCAGGGATTATTTTTGGGGCTGATGCTCGACTGAATGTCCCTGCTTCCTTTACAGCAACCACAGCAACTGGGATTGGCTTTGAGGACGGGAATTGGTTTGATGCCTTTGGTGACAATAAGAGGTACCAGGACTTAATTGGTGAGCCCACTAGCTTTGCCTTTGATTTAGCCCAACCTGGAAGTATCATTAACGCTGGTAACCTGGAATTGCTAGACAATCAAAGGATCGCCTTGATTGGGGGTAGTGTGATTAATACTGGGCAACTGAACGCACCGGGAGGCAATATTACTATCGCTGCTGTACCAGGGCAAAGTTTGGTTAAGATTTCTCAATCTGGAAATTTGTTGAATCTAGAGATTGACCCCCCTCGTACACTAGATGGGCAACCATTAATTACCGCACTAGATATACCAGAGCTACTCACAGGACCAGCCCAAGGCGTTGAGACCGGACTCAGTGCCAATTCCAATGGAACAGTACAGCTGACGGATTCTGGCACCATAGTTCCCACTGAGACAGGAACAACCATTGTGTCCGGTACCCTAGATGTTTCCAACCAAGAACTTAGGCGACGCAGTGTAACAGTATTAGGCGATCGCATTGCTCTAATTGATGCCACGATTAACTCTTCCGGTAGTAATGGTGGCCAGGTGTGGATTGGGAAGAACCCCCAAGACAATCCAGACAATGTGAAATTAAATGCCAATCGCACCTTTGTCAGCCGTGATTCCGTGATTAAGGCTGATGGACAAGCGGCAGATAGAGACGGAGGTCGAGTTACTGTCTGGTCAGAGGAAACTACAGCATTCTACGGGGATATTACTGCCCGTGGCGCTCAAGAGCAAACTTCACAGGCCGGAAGTGATAAAACACCAGATGGTGGGACAGTTGAGATATCTAGCCAACAGACTTTAATCTTTGATGGCAAAAAAGTTGATCTCACCGCCCCTGTTGGTCAAAACGGCACGATTACATTCGACCACAATAACATTACTATTGTACCTGGGACAGGGATTGCTGGTCAGCAGCTAGGGGATAATCCCCTTGGTTTTGATGTGATGGAAATTTTGTCCGGGGATGGGGGGACACCTGGCCTTAGCGCGAATGCCCTAGAACAAGTCTTGGGCAACATTGTTCTCAACGCTAGTAATGATATTACCATTGCCCCTAACGTCTCTCTGAACTTCTCTGATCAAGGGGTTAGTGGTGCTAATCCCCTATCCCTAAAGTTTACTGCTAATGCTGATGGCATTGACGGTGGGGATTTTTCAATGGATCCTACCCAATCGATCACTACTTTGGGTAGAGAGATCACCATTGATGGCGTTAATGTCACTGTAGGTGATATCAACACAGATGGTGGAGCGATTACAATCACAGCGTCTGAGACTCTGAGCACGGAAGAGCTTAACTCATCAACAACAGTTGGCAAGGGAGGGGATGTTACCCTCGATGGCGGTAATATTCAGGTTAGCTGGATCAATGCCCAAGGTGGTAGCGATCGCAAAGGCGGGAATGTGGAAATTACCACAGAAGATATGTTTACAGCCACTGATACCTTTAATACCTTAATCGAGGGCAAAGAAACAGCAGTGAGCATTGCTACAGTTGGGGGAGATGGTGGAGGAAAAATCACCATCGGTCATGGGGGAAACGGGCAAACCCCCTTTGAGGTGGGAAATAGCAGTACTAATGGTACAGAGGGAGCTATTTCTACAGGTGATTCTACCATTCTTCCCCCAGGATCCTTTTTGACTTCGACGATCTCAGATTCAGGTGATATAGAAATTAAGACTGGGGAGCCATCTTCAAATTTGACTAGCCAAGGTCAAGCAATGGCTACCAATTTGATTCCAAATTCCAATAGGCCAACTCAAACCGACTCCAATGAAATAGAAGAGCAGTCTACTAAAAGAGAAGCTGATCTGAATTTAAACAAAATGAATTTCAATCCAATAGAAACAAATCCTATAGCAGAA
Organism: Moorena sp. SIO3A2; assembly: GCF_010672265.1. Lineage (NCBI taxonomy): Bacteria > Bacillati > Cyanobacteriota > Cyanophyceae > Coleofasciculales > Coleofasciculaceae > Moorena > Moorena sp. SIO3A2. The sequence continues at coordinate 12,449 of NZ_JAAHHC010000060.1, read as the reverse complement.
ATTCCTAATACTAATAGTATTCAATCCCTGGAACAATCGGACCCACAGCTAGTTACCAGGAAATTATCTAACTCTAATCTAGAAGTAGAGATTCCTAATACTAATAGTAGTCAATCCCTGGCACAATCGGAACCACGGCTAGTTACCAGGAAATTATCTAACTCTACCCTAGAAGCAGAGATTCCTAATACTAATAGTAGTCAATCCCCGGCACAATCGGAACCACGGCTAGTTACCAGGAAATTATCTAACTCTACCCTAGAAGCAGAAGCTGATGTTAAACAACTTGAGGGAGGCTTCACCTATGCGTTTGAAAAACATCTAGGCATTAGCAAAACTCCCATAGTTACCCTGGAAGAAGCCCAAGCCCACCTAGGCAAAATTGAAACTATTACTGGACTCAAACCTGCCCTAATTTACCTGTTCTTTAAACCGGGATTTAAAGCGGAAACTACCAAGGGAAAGCCATTTAATTCCAAGGGATTGACGTCAACCAAACCGGAACGAGAGACAACGGAAAATCGGCAAAAGACTAGGTCACACTGGGAAGAAAATCTCGATACACAGCTCGAATTACTAGTCGTTACGGCTTCGGGAACAGTAATTAGAAAACAGGTGCAGGGAGCAACGCGATCGCAAGTTCTCTCTGTTGCTCGGGAATTCCAAAAGAGTATCACCAATTTCGAAAGCGCAAATGTCTACCTACCCTTGGCTCAGCAGTTGTATCGTTGGTTGATTAGTCCGGTAGAGCAGGAGCTAAAAGCCCAAAAAATAAATAATCTTGCCTTTATCATGGACGTTGGTTTGCGCTCCTTACCCATGGCAGCACTCCATGATGGCACTGGTTTTATTGTAGAACGATATAGCCTTGGTTTAATGCCAACTCTATCATTAACCAACATGAACTATGTAGACATTAGGAAATTTCAAGTCTTGGCCATGGGAGCATCCTACTTTAAGAACAAAAACCCATTACCAGCCGTTCCTGTAGAGTTATCGATGGTTACAGAAAAACTCTGGTCAGGAAAGGCATTACTTAACGAAGCGTTCACCGTAGCAAATTTGAGAAAAGCTCGTGCCTCACAACCCTTTGGTATCGTTCATTTGGCTACCCATAGTGAATTCCTAGCCGGTAAGCCCAGTAATTCCTACATCCAGCTGTGGGATACCAAGCTGCAACTTAACCAGCTCCATAAACTAGGCTTAAGTAAGCCTAAGGTAGAGTTGTTGGTCTTAAGTGCCTGTCGTACTGCCTTAGGAGACGAGCAAGCCGAATTAGGATTTGCCGGTCTAGCAGTGCTAGCGGGGGTCAAGTCCGCATTGGGAAGTCTCTGGTATGTCAGCGATGAGGGTACCCTGGGGCTAATGACAACGTTTTACGAAAAATTACAGGAAGTCCCAGTGAAAGCCGAGGCGATACGGAAAGCTCAGTTAAATCTGCTCAGGGGTACAGTCCGTCTGGAGAGAGGGCAGTTGGTAACGGATCAGGGCAGTTTTCCTTTACCACCAGCCTTAGCCAAGTTGCCAGATGTGGAGTTACGACATCCCTACTATTGGAGCGCTTTTACCCTAATTGGGAACCCTTGGTAATCTTTGCTCCTGATTAACGACTCCTAGCATAGAATAATGAAGCTGAATAATTTAGCTGATAGTTATCCTGGTTTTTCCTTGATCCAAGATTGCTCAAAAAACGAGGAACGAAACCTAGGGCGTGTCAACCATTCTGCACCACTTAAGGTTAGCATAGGTGGGAGTTGAACTGAACTTTCATGGACTTAAAGGCAGGCACAGTCTTGCACAACGGCAAATATGTTCTTCATAGCCAGCTCGGCAAAGGTGTCTTTAGCATAACCTACCTAGCTATCAACGCTGAGTCTGGTCAAACCGTGGTGATCAAAACCCTCAGCGACAATCTGTGCCACCATCCCCATGGTGACCAGTTCAAGCGGCAATTTATTGCCCTTGGTAGGCTCTGGAGCGGCTGTCAGCATCAGCATTTAGTCAGGGTAATCGAATCCTTTGAAGCTGCCGGACGACCTTACCTAGTCATGGAATATATTCCGGGGCAGACGTTAGCTGAACTCATCCAAGCCAATTTGGTTCCAGAAGCTCAAGCTATTGCATACATTCGTCAAATTGGCGATGCCCTTAGCATATTACATCAAAAGGGTTTGCTGCATCTAGATGTTAGACCGGAAAATATAATTCTGCGTCAAGATACCGATAAACTAGTGCTATGTGAGTTTGGGATTACTAGTCAACTCACCCTAGGAGTCAGGCAAACCCACGCCAGTTTAATTGCTGCTGGGTATAGCGCCCCAGAACAGTACATTTCTAAAGGGCAACTTTCCCAGGCAACCGATGTCTACTCTTTAACCGCAACCTTTTACTGCTTGCTAACTCGAACCCCACCCTTACCCGCACCAGTCAGGGAAGTATTGCATGCCCAGGAAGGTTTCTATATTCTTTTCCTGCCGGACTTACCACCATGTCCACAAAACCTAACTCCAGTAGTTAAACAAGCAGTCTGGCGTGGCTTGCACATGGTCACCAATCAACGTCCTCAAACTGTAGAAGCTTGGTTATCGCTGCTGCCAACTCAGGAGAAAGTTCCTCAAAGCAGTTCTCAATTGAAAGTGCTGAGTCCTCAGCAAAAGTCATTAATTTCCCCAAAACTCAGCACTCAGCCCTCAAAACTGAAGACTCAGCCCTCAAAACTGAAGACTCAGCCCTCAAAACTGAGCACTCAGCCTTCAAAACTGAAGACTCAGACTTCAAAACTGAGCACTCAGCCTTCAAAACTGAGCACTCAGACCTTAGCTGTTCTCAAAACTGTCCACGCCAAGCTCAAAACTCAAACCTCAAAACTCAAAACTACCAAAGCTGGATTCCCACTGAAAGCCCTACTGATGACCGGTGCTCTTGCCGCCTCAGCCGGATTAGGATTTGGTTTCGCACTGCGAATGAACTCTCAAAAAGAACCTGGTTCTACCATCTTCCACACCGATCAATCCTTCCCTCCTCGCAGCAATTGGCCTTTGTCAGAACCCCAACTCTGAAACACCTTCAACCTCATCAAGGTGGTTTATTCATATTCATACTTGTACAGGACTTACAGCACACTGGCCACCAAACGCGCTTAATAAGTAGTAGGGCGACTAAGGAAAAGTTACTTCCTAAGTCCTGTTAGATTTAAATACATAAAGTGATATAATAATAAATTTTTAAATTAAAAGGACATGGCAGATTGGACAAACTGAGGATATACGAGGCAAGTAACTAGATTTGAATTCACTCATAATCCTGGGCAAGTACGTTATAATTTGTTACGTAAGCTAAAGAAACTTATCAATGAGTAACTCTGTAATTCATGCCTTTTTTCTGGGTAGGGCTGCAGCTCAAGCCATTAATCGGCAGCTCGAGGATGCTCTGACCAATGCCCTGAGTGAGTTAGGCAAGTTTGATGCTGAGCAGCGTGATCGACTGCGGCAGTTTACCGATCAGGTAATAGAAAGTGCCAATCGGGAAGCCGGAGCAGCAGCTGATTCTACTATTAGTAACACAGGTAGTAACACAGGTAGTAACACAGGTAGTAACACAGGGAAAACAGGATCCAAGCCAGCTGATCTGCAAGCGATGATTGATGAGCTGCGAGCAGAAATTGCCAGCTTGCGTACTGAATTAAAAAACTATCGCAAGCAATCTTGATAAGATTAATCGTTACTGCCCTAAATTATTTACAAAAGGGAGTAGTTTCGAGGCTTTTTAATCTTTTTTTAATAACCTGCTATTTTTTTGATAAAAACCTTACAGAGAAATCCGAGTGTCTGCTCTTTCTCAAAACTCTATTAACCTTACACTAGATCAGGAACGCAATGTGTCTAGCCAAAGTTCTATAGGTAAGCCATACAGCGAAAAAGCTTATCGGTGGAATCAAGAAAATTACTCCCGTCAAAGGCGTTTTATTGATATTTGGCGTTTTGTTTTGACCCTCATGACTGGGTTGTGGCTTGATGGGAAACCTTGGAGTTATCGGGGAGGATATACGGAGCAAAAGCAGGCATATAGACGCAAAACACAAGCTATCTGGATTCGAGATACATTCTTAGATCTCGGACCAACGTTTATCAAAGTTGGACAGTTATTCTCCACTCGTGCCGATTTATTCCCCAGTGAGTACGTAGAAGAACTTAGCAAACTACAAGACCGGGTTCCTGCCTTTAGTTACGAGCAAGTTGAGCAGATCATCCAGGAAGATTTAGGCAAGCCCATCAAGGAACTGTTCAGTGGTTTTGACCCAATTCCTCTGGCGGCGGCTAGCTTAGGGCAAGTTCACAAAGCTCAACTTCGCAGTGGTGAAGAGGTAGCGATTAAGGTCCAAAGACCAGGCTTAAAAAAACTGTTTACCATTGATTTACAAATTCTCAAGGGGATCGCCTATTACTTTCAAAACCATCCAGACTGGGGGCGTGGTCGGGACTGGAGCGGGATTTATGAAGAGTGCTGTCGCATTCTTTGGCAAGAAATTGATTATCTCAATGAAGGTCGAAATGCAGATACATTTCGGCGCAACTTCCGCAGCTATGACTGGGTGAAGGTACCCCGTGTCTACTGGCGCTATACCTCATCACGAGTTTTGACCCTAGAATTTTTACCAGGGATTAAGATTAGTAGTTACGAAGCTCTAGAAGCAGCTGGTCTAGACCGCAAATTAATCGCTCGTCTGGGCGCAGAAGCTTACCTACAGCAGTTGCTAAATGATGGCTTCTTCCATGCTGACCCCCATCCGGGAAATATTGCGGTTAGTCATCAAGGTTCCCTGATATTTTACGACTTTGGCATGATGGGGCAGATTAAGGCCAATGTGCGCGAGCAACTGATGGAAACCCTGTTTGGCATTGCCCAAAAAGACGGCGACCGAGTGGTGACTTCCCTAATTGAATTGGGTGCGCTCTCACCAGTGAGTGATATGGGACCGGTAAGGCGCTCAGTTCAGTACATGCTGGATAATTTCATGGATAAGCCCTTTGAGGAGCAATCGGTCAGTAACATCAGCGATGACCTCTACGAAATTGCTTATGGCCAGCCTTTTCGATTCCCAGCAACGTTCACATTTGTGATGCGAGCCTTTTCTACACTGGAAGGAGTGGGTAAAGGCTTAGACCCCGAATTTAATTTTATGGAAGTTGCAAAACCCTTCGCACTAGAGATTATGACCAACGGCAACACTCCTGACAACAATAGCTTTATTAATGAACTGGGACGCCAAGCCGCACAGATGAGTAGTACAGCATTAGGTTTGCCCCAGCGCATTGAAAGTACTATTGATAAATTAGAAAGAGGAGACCTGCGCATTCGAGTGCGCTCTATTGAATCAGACCGGGTTTTACGACGGCTGAGTGGTATTCAGTTGGGAACCAACTATACTTTATTAATCAGTGCGTTCACCCTTTCGGCTACTATTTTATTTGTCAATGGTAATGTTGTACTAGCCTTGGTAGTCGTTTTGGTGGCAGCTATGTTAGGATTTGCCTTAATTAGGTTGCTCCGACGGCTTGACCGGTTTGATCGGATGTTGTAGTTGTTGTAAAGTCGTAATAACTCCTTATTCCACGATCTATCCACTGTACTAGCAAGTACTAGGAGGCTAAATCGTTGGATATTTCGGCATTTATCCGGACATCTTTGGACATTTCCTTAATTAAACTGAATTAGGTCGATAATAATTATGCTTCTATCCATCAAAACCAAACTGAAGCTCACGGACGAGCAGAAAAGACATCTCCAAAAATTAACCTCAAACCCTTGCACTGCCTGGGTCAAAACCGAGTTTCTGGAGATGTCTAAAGCATCAAGCCAGTAAACAACCGATGTGATGAAAAGTTGCTTCGCCGGTATTACAGATCCGGGCTTACTACGTACAGTTAACCAAGATGACTACTACATAGACCCGGACGGTCGCTTCTTTATTGTTGCCGACGGCATGGGTGGTCATGCCGGTGGACAAGAGGCAAGTAAAATTGCCACTGAGGCGATTAAGACTTATTTGAATAAGGATTGGAACTCTCAAACCCATTCTGATGAGTTACTAGAACAAGCGATCTATCAAGCCAATCAGGCTATCCTCAAAGATCAGCAAACTCATCCAGAACGGTCAGATATGGGAACCACTGCCGTAGTGGTGATGTTCCGTCAAGACCAGTGTTGGTTTTCTCATGTAGGAGATTCTCGCCTCTATCGGTTCCGGAATTCTAAGTTAGAGAAGATTACAGAAGACCACACCTGGGTAGCCAGAGCTGTTAAGTTGGGAGAACTGACAGCTAAACAGGCTCGGATGCATCCCTGGCGTCATGTTCTGTCTCAATGTCTAGGCAGAAAGGATTTACCGAAAGTCGATGTCTATCCGATAGAGGTTAAATTATGCGATCGCCTTTTGCTTTGTAGCGATGGACTTACCGAAGAACTTTCCGATGAATTGATTGCTTCCTCTCTCCAACAGAGTTCAAGTATTAATCAGGCCCTGGTTATCCTAGTTGAAGCGGCTAAAGACCAAGGCGGTAGGGATAACATTACTGTGGTTATTGTAGAGATTGGGGAAAGGATGAAAAGTGTTGGGTGAAGGATCTTGGGTGAAGGTGGGTTATTAACACACCCTACAGGTAGAGTTACTTCGTAAATACAGCTGTTGGATATACCAGTTACTAGCACTGAGGTAAAAAAGAAAGCTCGCTCGCTGGGCTTTCATAAGGTCGGCATTGCAGCTGTGGATGTTGATCATCATGACTCAGCAGAGCAAAACTTGAACGCTTGGCTAGCGTTAGGGTATCAAGCAGACATGGCTTGGATGGAAAATCCTCGACGCTTGGATATTCGTGCCTGTATGCCAGAGGTGGAGTCAGTAATTTCTGTTGCTCTCAACTACTACACCCCTCACCAGCGTCCCGAAAGCCCTGAGTATGGCAAAATCTCCCGTTACGGTTGGGGGAGAGATTACCACAAGGTCATGCATAAAAAATTGAAGGAATTGACCTGTTGGTTACAAGCACAAGCAGAAGAAATCCAGGTGCGTTACTATGCTGATACAGGGCCAGTACAAGATAAAGTCTGGGCGCAGCGCTCAGGTATTGGTTGGATTGCTAAAAATGGTAATGTAATTACGCGGGAGTATGGCAGTTGGGTATTTTTAGGGGAAGTGTTGACTAACCTAGCCTTGACCCCAGATACCCCTCACACTTCACACTGTGGTAGCTGTACCCGCTGTATTCAAGACTGTCCAACGGGTGCTATTACCAAACCGTTTGTCGTTGATTCCAACCGCTGCATCGCCTATCATACTATTGAGAATCGGGCTGAAAACTTGCCGGAATCGATTAAACCCCATTTACATGGCTGGGTTGCTGGTTGTGACATCTGTCAAGATGTTTGCCCCTGGAACCAACGTTTTGCTAAAGAAACTGATGTGCTAGAGTTTCAGCCCTACCCTGGGAATATGGCTCCTCGACTCAGGGAATTAGCTAATATATCTGATCAGGAGTGGAATCGACGGTTTCCAGCTTCGGCGCTGCGGCGTATTAAGCCAAATATGCTACGGCGCAATGCCCAAGCTAATATTGATGCATCTCAAAAATCGGTTGACTAGTCAGACTAGTCATTGATTACTTGGGTGGCGAATTGCGAATTGCGAATTGCGAATTGTTAATTGTTAATTGCTCAATGAGTGTAAAAGTAATTCTTTTTGATTTTGATGGGACTCTGGCTGATACCTTTACTGCCATTGTCAAGATTAGTAATAGCTTAGCGGGAGAATTTGGATATCAGCCCACATCAGCTGAAAAATTGGAGCAAGTTAGACATTTAAGCTCTAGGGAAATTATTAAGCAATCGGGTATTTCGAGGTTTAGAATCCCGTTTTTGTTGAAAAAGGTGCAAAAACTATTACGTGAAGATATTCAAAGTTTAACTCCTATTCCTGGACTAATAGAAGTTTTAAATGATTTGAAATATGAAGGTTACCAATTAGGGATATTGACATCTAACTCGGCAGAAAACGTTAACCTTTTTCTGGAAAATAATTCTTGGGTAAAGCTTTTTGATTTTGTTGACTCAGGCAGTCCCATATTTGGAAAAGAAAAAGTTATTCGTAAATTCCTCAAAAAACATAATTTCAATCCTGCTGATGTGATCTATGTCGGAGATGAAACTAGAGATATTGAGGCAGCTCAAAAAAATACTATTAAAGTAGTTGCTGTCAGTTGGGGATTTAATTATAAAGAAGTACTAGCTAAATATCAACCAGATTTTTTGATCGACGAACCCCAGGAGTTATCTGAAGTAGTATCTAATTTAGATAACTCAAAAGTTAAATCAAAAGTATTTTGTTATTAGTAATTATTTACTGGTTACTTATTACTTGTTAATTTACCAATGATAATTTGATATCAGCCAATTTTAAATCACATCTTGCACTACTAACCATAGTCAGCCAGGGATGAAAATCCCACCGCGAGTAAATCAAGTCCTGTCAAGACTGAAGTTACCCCATACAGGTGTACTATCAATCCCTAAAAGCTTACTGTGCTTGCATTTTGACCCAGCCAACTGATTGCGGAGAACCTGATACAACACTGGGATGAATTGGTGAGCAAACACCGATATCTGTTGCGCTACAATTGGTTGCTGTTTGAGCGCACAGCCAAACGCCTTGGATTAAAACTGCGAACTCACCCTCAAGCTGGCTTTTTTGCGCTAGTAGATGTGGCAGAGGCAGAACAAGATGCCATGGAATTATCGCTGCATCTGGCTCAGAATTATGCTCTGAGTTCCACTCCTGGCATTGATTTTCATGAGCACGATCATGCCTTTTTACGATTAAATTTTGCCTGCCCTGCCCATCAAATTGAAACCGGTTTAACCCGGCTAGCAGGCTATGTGCTGGAATCAGAACTATCCCTACAGCAGCCAGGCAGAAAGAGTGCGGCAGTCAATGCAAGTCATGGAGCAAAACCTTGGGCAAAAGTCATATATTGAGAGCAAGTGAATGATATGGCTGATACTAGTAACGCGATCGCTGATGTTGTAGTGGTAGGGAGTGGCTTTGCTGGTCTGAGTGCGGCGATCTCCGCGTCCCAAGCTGGCGCATCAGTCATTGTCTTGGAGAAGGAAAACAGCCTCGGCGGTAACTCAGTTGTTAGTGGAGGAACTGTGACCGTTGTGGGTTCTCCGATTCAAGCCAGAGAAGGCATCCAAGACTCTTTCAGCCTGTTGAAATCAGATATGTGCCAGGCAGGACAACAGAGAAACAATCCGCGCTTGGTTCAACAGGTGATCGAGCAATCCTACCCCACTTTTGAGTGGCTCACGAATGAACTTGGTGTGAAATTCAAGGATCGAGTGGATCAGTATGGTGGCCACTCTGTACCTCGCAACCACACACCAGAAGACGTGTCAGGTGCCGCCATGATCACTGCACTGTTGACTAAAGCCAAGCAACTCGGGGTCGAAATTAGAACCCAAACTCGCCTGAGCAAATTACTGGTAAACTCCCAGAGAGATACCCATCCGATCCTCACAGGAGTAGAAGTGCAAACAACCAAGCCATCAGCTCCGATCCAGCAGATTAACGTTAACCAGGGAGTCGTTTTAGCAACAGGGGGCTTCTCCGGAGATACCGGTTTTCGGCAGCAATACGCTCCCCATCTCCCCCCCAATCTGGATCACACCAATGTCCCCAATACCAGCGCAGAAGCCTTGGTAGAAGCCATCAGAATTGGTGCCCAGTGCCTCGATTTGGATCAGATTCAGCTTGCTCCCTGGGTCTCTCCAGATGAAACAGGCTATGGCATTGCTCCACTCTTTGCTAGCTATACGGTGCTAGCCTATGGATTAGCGGTTGATCCGGCTACTGGAAAACGCTTTATTAATGAACTCGCTGATCGCAAAAGGTGGACAGATAAGTTGTTAGAAATTGGTCATCCTTGTATTGGTATTGCGGATACTGCGGGAATGCAAAATTCTGGCATTGAGATCGAACCTGATTTAGATCGAGGCGTGGTGAAAAAATTTGAGACCCTATCGTCTTTAGCAAGCACGTATCAGATTCCCTTAGAGAAACTCAACCAAACCATCAGTCGATATAACTCCTTTGTGGAACAGCATCAAGACCCAGAGTTTGGTAAATTTATACGGGATTATGCCAAGCCCTTGAGTTCCCCCTTTTATGGCGTTCGATTATGGCCTAAAGTGCATTACACTATGGGAGGCCTTAAAATTGATGTTCGCGGGCGGGTTCTGGGGAAAGGCGATCGCCCGATTATCGGGCTGTATGCCGCAGGAGAAGTCACAGGCGGTATTCACGGAGCCTGCCGTCTAGGGGGGTGTGCCATCACGGAATGTCTGGTTTTTGGGCGAATCGCGGGTAGAGAAGCTGCAAGCCACACTCAAGTCCCTTCCTAGAAGCCTCAGTGACCAATCAGATCCATTTTTCAATCGTAATAATAATTAACTTTACCTAATGGTAAAAATGATTGACTTTTCCTCTCAATCTTTGTAAGATATTGATGGTTTTTTTTGAATTTAAACAGAACCAAAAATGATTTCTTCATCCTTCAAATTAACAGAGCAAGATATTGCCAATTTTAAAAAAAAAGGATTTGTCAAGCTGAAAGGTTTTCTTGCACCAGAGGCAATAAAATGTCTTGATGGAATCTTATCACAGGAGCTTGAAGATGCAAAAATAGCCTATGAAGATGCATTTTCAAAGTATAAATTTGATATGGAAAACAATGAAGATATCGAAATAATTCAGCATCCTCTATTTCAATCAACATTCGCGAAGCTTTGCGAATGCTCGTTATTCTCTACTCAACACATGGCCTATGAAATAGAGAAAAACACCAATTCAGGATTCGAGTGGCACGCCGATATGTTGAGTTTTGCCTGCCAGCAATTAGAAGATTTTGGCTGTACCCTTTGGATTCCCTTAACCAAGATAGATACAAATGCACAAGCAGGAGGGATGAGCTATGTCTCAAAGGAAAAATTTTCTGGAAGATTTCTTTATGACTATGCATTAATCCTTTCTTCTTATGTACAAGGCTTGCAAGCACAAGATGCAGCTCCATCGAAAGAGGAAATGGGGCGTTTAGAATCTTTGATGGTTAACTCACCTGAGGTTGATACAATTCTCAGAACTCAGGCTGAAACGGATGACTTTGAATTAGGCGATGCACTTTTGTTTGACAAGGAGGTGATGCATCGGACTTGTCTATTGACCGAGGGTCCCATTAATAGGAGAAGAGCCTTTGTGATGAGATTTATCGCAGCAGATTCAACCTATGATTTAGATAGGGTTCAAAAACTTAAACCCTTTATCGACATTTTGGGCTACGGCTTTTTCACTACTTTTGCCCTAGATGTCTGTAAGGAAGAGGGTGAATTGATTATGGAGAGTCCATTGTTTAATACGACAAAAGCTCAAAGACTGATCCCAGTTAAGCAATAGGGATGTTTGATACCAATTTTGATTGTTCTCTAGATAAGCAGGTCTACCGTTATGCAGACTCACCAAGAACGCTATGATCAATGGGCACCGGACTACAACCGAGATGTTGCAGCCAGAAACTACGATGGGCCAGAATACATCGTTCGTTATCTGATGGAAATAGTCAACAGTGGCAAAGTGTTGATCAATCCAACAAATCCTGATTTTAAGGTCATTGATGTGGGATGCGGCTCAGGGTTGGTTGGCAAAGGCTTACAGGAGCAGGGTTTTCGGCATATTGATGGGACAGATTTATCCCAGGGCATGATTGTAGAAGCCCATAAAACTGGAGCCTACCAAACCTTAATTGGATGGGTTGATTTAAACCATCCACTGCCATTTTTTCTGCATGGACAGTATGACCTAACCCTCTGCTGTGGTGTGTTTGCCCTGGACTTTGTTGAACCTCAATCTCTGAAATGGTTAGCACAGGTCACAAAGCCAGGAGGAACTATTATCATGAGTACCAAAACAACGTATTACAACACCTACGACTTTGAGGGTTACTACAAACAGTTGCAATCTGAGGATAAGATTAAACTCGTTGATTGCCGTATGGATCAGCCTTATTTGGGAACTGAAGCCGACGGCCATTACTGGATCTTTTCGGTAAACGGCGCGTCATGAGGTGACTGTGGAGGACTAAATGCTTGTCATATCAAGCTTGGAGTCTATATATAGCCAATCCAATAGGTTGTAAGCTGTTGCGCATTTAAACTGTGATAACAGCATTGCCTTTGTTTTTTATTTTTCGTACCCATTTTATAATTAACCCTCCTTCATTTAAAAGATGATTTAACAAACATTCTAATTCTTCAATTGATTTGAAAACTCGATTGGCAATATATTCTTTTGCTGAATGCCAAACCAATTCAATTAAGTTATAATCAGGACTATACTCGGGAAGATA